>CAZNWT010000035.1:0-1041 GCA_964576795.1 uncultured Victivallales bacterium | reverse complement strand
GGTGGACTTTTTGGCGTGGACGGTGGTGGGGGGGGACCGCCCCCCCCCCCCCCCCCACTCTACAGTCTACACCCCACCTGTTGCGTCCTCGTCCCGTGCTTGCACATGACGCGAGCTTGCCGTAGCATCGGAAGCACGATTGCGTTGCCGAGGTTTAGAAGTCTGTTAAGGAGTTGCAATGAAAAGTATTCCGGTATTGTGTGTGCAGAAGGAAAACCTAGCTGAGGCCTATGAGAGCGCTTTGATTGAGCTCCGTGAGAAGGGAACACGATTTCGCACGCAATACGACAAGGAGGGTGATCCGCTCAGTCTTGATTGTACGATGAATATTACGATTGATAATCCGATGGCGGATCCCATGATTCATAAGGCGTTTCCGGGTGGATTTGCGGATTTGCGCGAGTATGTTTACGAGCTGCAGGGGCTTAAGGATGGTTGGACGAAGGATATGAATAACCCGGCGGATACGCGCTGGGAGTACACGTATCATGGCCGGCTTCAGAATTATGGGCAATGGAAAGAGAAACAGGGGGATGCCTCTGTGCAGGTGGGTCCGTTCAGTGTTGATCAGATTGAGGCCGTCATTCAGAAGTTGGTGGATCAGCCTTTCTCGCGTCAGGCGCAGATGATCACGTGGATGCCGAATCATGATTTAGATTGTTTTGACCCGCCATGTTTGCAGTCACTCTGGTATCGAATTCTTGAAGATGATGATGGTGTTAAGTGGTTGAACTGTAATGTGCGCTTTCGAAGCAATGATGCCTGGGGCGCGAGCTTCATGAACATGTTCGGATTCATCATGTTCAACCGCGAGGTGATTGCTGATGAGATTGCCAAACGCACAGGTGCACGTGTGGAACTGGGGCGACTGAATTGGCATGCGGATTCCTATCACATCTACGGCAAAGATATTGCACAGGCCAATTCGCGACTCTTTGATCGTTTGGAGTCAACCGCGTTTGAGGATCGTATATACAACTTCCAAGATGAGATGATCCAGGAGATGTATCACGAGGAAGAGTCGCATATTCTCAAGAAGAT
>CAZNWT010000034.1:0-39374 GCA_964576795.1 uncultured Victivallales bacterium | reverse complement strand
CAGAAATTCAAAACTCACACGTTCCCGAAAAACGCGCTTTTGGGACAGGCTCTAATCTATCGCGTATTTAAAATCGAAGGTGCCGCACGGGTGATCGTGTTGCTCGAACTGCTCTCTCAACTCGCTACATCCGACTACACCCAGCTCTCGACACATATGGACCAATCACAGATCACAGCCCCAGACGAACGAATGTCCCGTGTGCTTGAGTTCATCCACAGCCACCTTGACGGCAATGATGAACTCAACCTGGCCGCAACAGCCAAGGTTGCCTGCATGACACCCCAGGCCTTCAGTCACTACTTCCACAAGCATGCCCGCAAGAAATTCATCAACTACGTAACCGAACTACGCATCGGGCGTGCCTGCGGTCTTCTCTCCAGCAGCAACCGAACCGTCATGGACATCTCTCTCGCCACCGGCTTCCACAACCTCTCCAACTTCAACCGCCACTTCGCCCGCCTGAAGCAGACCACCCCCCGCGACTACCGCAAACGTGCCCAGATAGCCACACACTGAGCGCCTAATTGCCTACCAACGATCCCTCTTGAAGGTCCGGCACCACAACGCATGTCCGCCACGAAGACACGACTTTTTCACCCCCCGAAGATCCAAAACAGAAGTGGAAGTCCGATGATGAGGTAAGCGACGGATGACACGACGAAGATAGCCGCAGCCTCATTGGGCTTGATGTGAAACATGTTGGCCACCGCGACTCCCATCACACCGGTCGGAACCGAGGATTGGAGCAGGACAACTTTGAGCGACAGGTCCTGTAGCGGCCAAGGCGTCAGCCCGATCAAGGCCACCAGCGTCATCCCCAGCAGCAGACCAACCCCGTGCCGAACGGCGATCACGCACAAAATAGCGCGCTTAAACTCGAGAATATGTGATAGATGCAGCCGCAGACCAATGGCGAAATAGGACATGATAATGAGCGGGTATATGCAAATGTCGAGTAGGTGCCAGGTGTAAAACTGGGGAGGGGCGGGTACGCAAAGTCCGGTAAGTACGATTGCGGCTGTGCAGGTATAGAGTCCCATGGCACGCCAGTGCAGCAGGTTGCCGATCATCAGTCGCAACAGCGAACAAGGTCTCTCTGTGGCAGAATGGCGTTGCGCAATGGTATAGGAGAGCAAGACCAGCGCGAAGAACGTGTAGATCGCATAGACCGTGCTGATTCCGAGTCCATCCGTCCCAAATAGGAGGTATACCGCGAATCCAGCCATGGTGACGCCGTGATTGCCGATGCCGGAGCTAAAACCGACCAGGCCGCGTTCCTCTCGATCGGGAAACCATTTGCGTCCGATAGCCAGAGCGATCAGAGCCATCAGCGTGGCCTGCACTCCCCCAAGCAGCGGTAACCATCCATCCGACCACTGTAACGGAGCCCCCCAGATGGCCATGAGTCCCACCAGCGGGTAGCCCACAACCGTGACGACAGTCATAATCGGCTTTGCCGCCGATTCCCGGACCAGTCCCCGATTGCTCGCCAAGTAACCCGCCACAGCGCCAACCACGATCAGACCAATCGACACAAAGAATCTCTGAAGTACGTTCACGCCGGTAGCATATCTTCACCTTATTCTATTCAGCAAGGACAAGTTCGAAGTGATAATACGCGCTAAGGAGTTGACCTGAGAGGATAAGCTGATATCACTTATTGGTGTCGATTCTTGAGTATGGGGGGGGGGCTGGTTGGCGGGCATTCTGCCCAACTTCCACTCCTGTTTCAATACGGTGGAGTCCGTGCGTGAATCGATCTCAGTATTTGAAGAAGCCATTGACGAGATGATGGCTACAACAGGCAGGAACATGGGCGAGTGACCGAGGCAGGTACAAAACGAACATCTGGGGCAGAATCAACTGCGACGGATGGCGCACGACTTGGCGACAGCGTGGCACTCACTCGCGGCAAGGTTCTGAACCCCGAGCGGTTAGCGTCCTGGGATGCATCCCCCGGCGAAGACGAACCGTTGCTGGTTGTTCTTGCTGCAGGCAAGGGATCCCGGTTCGGCCGGGACCCTAAATGCATCCAGCTCTTACACGGAAAACCGCTGGCCCGCTATTCGATTGATGCCTTCCGCTCTCTCGGTGCTCAGCACGTCATCTGCGTAGTCGGATATCGCTATGCAGAGGTCTCGGCTGCTCTCGGAAACGAGAATATCTACGTGCGTACCGCCAACCCGACCGGGGGTACCGCATTTGCTGTGTTCGAGGCATTCAGCGTGGCCGAACTCGAGGAGCAGAATCCGCAGCTCGTCATATGCATGGGAGATCGGGCAGTTCCCGCGAGCACATTCAATCAGCTTAGGGAGCTTCACGGCACAGGTGACAATGAAGCGGATCTCACCATGCTAACAGCCGAGTACGTGCCCCCCACCCATCGTGGCAAGGGACGCATCCTACGGGACACAAACGGCAAGGTGCAGAGTATTGTCGAAGAACGTGATATTTTCAATCACCCACCAGGCCCCCACCAGGACGCGTTACTGGCCATGACCGAGGGAAACTGCCCGCTCTATATGATCCGCGCCCGAACGCTGCTTCGTTACCTGCAAGATCTCAGTAACGCAAACGCACAGGGCCAGTACTACCTCACCGATATTGTGGAGGGGCTCTGCAAGGATGGTGCGGAAATTCGCACCCTAACCACCCGCCCTGCCGAGGCAGAATACGAATTGCTTTGCTCGGATGTCACTCAACCCCGCGACATCACGCGTCTGGAACAGATTTTGACCACAGTCACGGACCTCAGCACGCCAGGCGAAAAGGAGGCTGAGGCTGTCGCACGTAGCATCGCTGCGGGTCGGCCGACCGAACAGGTTTCCGCAATCGCGGGCCAGCTCGAAACGCTGGCACACATGGTTCAGCACGAAACGCTCTCCATCGCCCCCCATCATCCGGTGGGTATTGGAATCTCAGGCGGACGACTGCGGCTTGCCTTCATGCATCCAGACATGGTCCGATTCTATGGCCCTGCCTGGCAGATGCCCATTGGCGCCGGGGATGGCGATGGTGATGAACAGATCGTTGTCCTCGCGCAGCCCTCGGACGACGGGCGTATCCATCTCTTTCCCTCAAACCCAATCTACAGGGAAAACATAAATAGCATCCCGGCAGCCATGGCGAGCATGTATCCGGGAGCAGACGTTACAGACCTGCACGCGTACGAGTCATTCGGAACTCGACTGAGTCGCGACGTGCTACTGACGCTAGGATACTTCGACGAAGACGAGCTCGCCCGGCGCCGCGCCGCGGACCTCCCGTTGCCACCAGCATCCCGTTGGGTCGAAACCAGCATGCGGCGGCCGTTTGCTCTCACGAGCAACGTATTGGCCTCGCTCCGAACACTGGCATTCTCGGATAAATCGGTCGCTACCACCATCCAAGAGCATCTCGGCCAAGATGCATTCAGCGGATTGAGAACACTCATCACCGGTCATATCCCATGCGGTGGGTTCTCCAGTTCATCTGCGGTAACGGTGGGTATGCTCAACGCCCTGAGAGCGCTCTATGCATTCGACATACACGACGACGAGTTGGTCAGATTGGCATGTCAGTCAGAGTATGGCACAGGCGTCCGGGCCGGTTCTTTAGACCAAGCTACCGAGCAATTGGGATGTGCCGATGCTGGCACCTTAATTTCCTCGAACCCTCGTGAGCACTACCGCGCCATCGGCTCCTATCCCATGCCAATCGACCGCATCCAGGTTCTTTTCCCGTACACAGTTGATCGCGACCGCGAAGCCTGGCGCTGGTCTTGGGGCACCTATGCAGAAACGCCGGGCAACGGACCTCTGACATCAGGGGAAACCCGTAAGATGACCGGAAAAGCTGCCGAGTGTGCCGCCATCCTCACCCATTTGCCTCTTCATACTGATTTCTTTGCAGAGATTGAGGGTGACCTGCTCAGCCATGGACGCCTTGGCCACGACAGCAGCGCTTGGATCTGCACGGTACTCCGACAACTCCCCCTGCGAATCGAGAAAGCCGAGCTTCGAGAACGGGTCCAGGCCAATCGTGGCTGGTATATTGAGCAACTGCAGACCACCCAAAAACGGGATCAGAAAGCGGCACAACACGAGGCCGATGCGACAATCGATTCGATTTTCTCCGGCTGGCACAATCCGCTCATGACGGTTGTCGCGAACAACAGCACCATCCGCCGGGAACGCGGGGTTCCGTTACGCGCCATGGTGGCATACCTATTCGGGGAGGTCGCAAAGAACTTCCGCCTAATCCACCATCCCGAAACGTGGATTAAGACGGTGACGTGCTCTCAGCGCGGCGATCGCTGCGTCGACATCAACTACGACCAGTTGCCGAAACGTGCCATACTGGAACACGCCCTGCCTTGGGAACAGGGAGTCGAAGGCCCAGCCCTTCTGGACCGCTGGCTTGAACGCACCGGCGCTACACCGTTTGATTTTAACCAGGGCCTATCCGACGCAGACCTTGACCCCTCTGATCCGCCAGATTTTGAAGGACTTTCGGGTTCAAACTTCTTCCGGGGGCTAGCCTTGATTGACTTGGCAGAGGCTATGCTCAAACGTGCATTTGGCGACGACACCGTGGCCGTACGCGTCAACGCCGCCGGTCAAGGTGACTTTTTCCAGGTACATGTCGACAAACACCAAGTCGAGCCGGATGACGTGAAACAGTTTCTGCGTGCTGCATTCTATCAACGCTTCGGCATTTTGCCTGAGCCAGAGTTTGTGGAACCCCACAGCGGTGGGGGTGCAGTCGGAGTGCGTTTGAGCCGCTATGATTTGCTACCCAATCTCATCCGCCAACTGCGCACGTGCAAACTGTACCAAAGAGAGTCCTCCTCAACCTAAAGACAAACGGCCATGTAGATGCCGACCTCGGTACCCTGATTCGCGATCCATTCTTTCTCATGTGCTTCCATATCAGTGAATATCCTTATTGTGTGGTGATTTCTTGTTTATTAGCTCTTCAAGAGAAACTGTGCACGTGGAATAGGCGCCGACTAAGCAGCCCGCCTGCATCGCTATGCGAAGCACCTGCCCGAAGCACTTCGTGCAACGATGTAGGCGGGGTGCGGGCAGGTTCGACGAAGCGTAAGCGACGAAGTATTCACATCCCGACGAATGTCGGGGAAGGCGACCAAGTGTGCGCGTTCTACACTTTGTCCTGCACTTCGTCGCATTCTTAATCGGTTACACTTCGTCCACCCGCTTCGTCGATCATGATTGCGGAAAGAATTCACAATTTACCCACTGATTATTCAGAAGGGCCTGTTTATTGCCCGTTTGCATATTCGAGAGCAAGAACAGCATATGCCGTGACCAGTACGGCATCGCCTTCCCAGAATTGGTTGTTCTTATTAATCCAGCTCCCATCCGGTTGCTGTACCGCAATCAGTTTGTCGATCAACTCTTTCTTCCAGGGAATGACCTCGCCTTTCGGGGTGCGAAGGGAGTCGGTGCCGTTGAGACTCAGGGCTTTGGACATGATATTGAAGTAGTAGAACAGACCTCAAGTTCCCATGCCCTGGTTTTCCTCAACGGACCAGTGGCGCGCGGCCCATTCCAGAGCAGATTGATTCTTTACATTTCTTTGCACAGCAGACCTGATCAGTCTCGTTATGCCGATTCGTCAATCCACGATTCATGCGATTGTATAAGCCGCCAATCCTCGGGGCCTTTCTTCCATAGCATGCTGAAGACGTGTCTAGAATTGTTTTTTTGTCCGCCGGGTAATTCTATGGTGACTGTGTTTTGACTGGTAAGCAGGGCGACGTCTGGAGCCAGCGGAATGACCTGGACTTCATGCACGTCCAACTGCTGGCTGTCCCGCATGGAAAAATTGGACGTTATTGCCTCGACCCATCCGCTTCGGGTGTCAAAGAATGCTCCCCCTACAGCAGCGGACTCAAAAGCATTATGGCTGTAATACTTTTCCCATGCATCGGCATCTTTTTGGTTGATCGCGGCGATTAGGCCCATGAATTGATCGGTTACTTCTTTTATGATGCTTGTCTTATCCAGATCAAGGGATGAGTTCATAGTGTGCTCCTCTTCTATTTCGTAAAAAACCTTTAATATCCATCGGTGCGGTAATTTACCGAACCATCCGTGTTTGTGGCCTGGATTTGTGACGAAAGATCAATTTGAGCAAAGGGATTGCCATGGCCCTCGCCGTCGTTGTATTTCGGTGTCATCATGCCATCAGGGATTTGCACGGGGGGATTATAACAAAAGTCCGAGACGTCTGCACGGCACTGCTCAATTCGATCAGGAAACACTCGCAGTACCATCAGGTCGAAAGACCACTTGCACATGTCTATGTGCAGCAGAAGATCTGGTGGCTGAACGGTTTCAATCATGGCTCAATATACATCTTCATGTTTGCCGATGTTTACGGGCAATATTGCATTACCTTCAACAAGGAACTCTAATGTCATCCTGTAAGAAATGTTTATTGATACGGAGTGCAGGTTGGAGATAGGGCCTGTTAACTTGTGCAAGCGGAGTGATGGATGTTTCGGGTTCAGTTCAAGTAGTTCAAGCGTCTTTCGGTACTGATTATGAAGCTCGGGATGCCTTTTCAGAAACTTGACCGCACGGCGCGTATAGCTGTCGGTGAAGATGATCTCATACTTCATTTTCTAACCGCTTCATGTGATCTTCAACAGATTCATCTGAAATACGTCCCGCCTCGTAATCGGCACGCGTTTCTCTAACCGCTTGAGAGAGTTCTGCTTCCCTGAGTTGGTTATACTTCTCCATCGTCATAACGACGTAACGGCTTTGTCCTCTTACCGTAATTACAGCCTCATCTTCCTCTTTCAGTGCTTCCGAAAATGCCGAAACACCTCGTTTCTTGACCTCTCCAGCAATGACAGTGCTCATAACATACCCCTTTGTGATACTTATAACAGTACTCTGCAAAGTGCTGTACGTCAAGGAGTGCAAGGCAGCCCCCCCCCTCGATCGCTACTAATTTCCAGAATTTCCCGAGTCAACCGCACTCATTGGAAACTCAACGGGCGAGCTGGCGACGGGTGACGACATTCGTTGGCCCGAAGCAGGGCCGAGATGCGAGCAGATGCAAGCAGTTCACCGACCAGAATTGTTCGATGATTCTGAGTAGGACCAACGCATTGGTCGAGTAGTGGACATGACTGGCAGAGCGATTTGTTCCACTCGAAGCGGTAGTCCACCTTGTCCGAGTCCTTTGCTTTGAGTCGGCTACAGTTGCTGCTGCGCTTATCGGCAGGACAGACGGCATACCGCTTTTCCACATGCACATCAAACGCCTCGACCGTAAAGACTTTCCCGCGGTTCGGCGAGCGCGGTGTAGGTCCACGCAACTCGCGCCCCAGATTGCTCGCGTCCTTGAGAGCTCCACTGGGCTTCCGGCTCGTGTGGGTTGTGAACGGCACCGATGGGTTGCGCTCGCCTTTGCTTGGCTTCCCCCGCCGGTTCGAGTTCATAGTTCTTCAGGAACACACGCTGCAGCAGAACGAAGCTGTCCAGATTCGTCAGCGATGGGTGCCCTGCACAGTCGCCCCAGATCGTCCGGATATCGTTTCCTGCCTTTGCAAACTTGGTCTTAAGTGCTGGGGCTTTGGCACGTGGATCGACTTTCGATTCCACATAGTACTCCCAGTAGTCCGACCAGCTTTCCGGGAGCAACCCACTACGTTCAAGATCATGGAGAAAGCCACATAGGGTCTTGCGAACGCCAACATCGAGTTCGCTGGTTTATAGCACGTGTCCTATTATTTGGCGCAACTGCATGTCGAGCACTGCGCCGCCGTTTCAACCTTTTCACCGGCTTTTTTCCAACCGGAGATACCGCCAGAGAAATGTTTCACGTTGGTGTATCCCAACGTTTCCGCTGCTTCGACTCCAGCCTTGTATGCATGACACATGGGACCGCCACAATAGGCCACCACGAGTGCCGCTTTGTCCGTGGGCAGTTTCGACGCAAGATCAGCGCTTGCGGTCGCAAAGTCGATCGCACCCGGAATGTGACCGCTTGCGTACCGCTTGCTGCCATTGCAGTCAATCAACAGAACCGTCTTATCCGCAATAGCCTTTTTAAGAACCGCTATACTGATGTCCGGCACACCAACTTTGGTTTCGGTCACCGTGGATGCCAATCCCTCAGGTTTGGTGTCAGATCCCTGTGCCCGCGACACTCCCATTGAAACCGTCAGCGCCATTGCAACTACGCCAAATAATATTGTCTTCATTCTCAACTCCTTACGTCATGTTCTGTTTGCTTCATTTTCTACTGTCACCAACCTGTACGTGTTTCGTGTTTCGCTGCGTCACCCACCTCCCGCCTGCTGCTTAAGTTTTGACCCGCTTGACTGAGAAGACCTCATATCGTCCACAATTTGGTGTGGCCTCGCACCCCTGCGTCTCAATGCAGAGCCGCTTTCGCGGCATCCACCAAGACTGTCGGATCGACGCGAATCTTGTAGTCAGGATTCACGTAAGTAAACTTGATAAGGCCGTCCTGTCCGATGATAAAAACGGCAGGAACCGGCAGCAGGTGATGTTGCTCTCCGGAGGCGGCTTCTAAATCAATGCCGTAGCCTATGTATTTCGTTAACGTGGCTTCACTCACACGAAACGCAATCCCGAAAGCCTGGGCTGCTTTCATGGCGTGATCAGACAGCAGGGTATAGGTGAGTTCGTGCTTATCCACACTTTCGCCCAGATTCGACGGTAGATCCGGACTGACGGCAATGATTTGGTAGCCCAGCTTGAGCAATTCCGGCTCGACCATCTGCAACTGCCCGAGCTGTATATTGCAATAGGGGCACCAACCGCCACGGTAGAAAATCAGAACGGTCGGATGTTCCTTGACGGCTTGGTTCAGGTTAAATGCATTGCTGTCGAGCGACTCTAGAACCACTTGCGGGATGGCGGCACCAATCAGCAGCGGGTGTATATCATCGGCAGAAGCAGGACTTGTCGTGTTTGTTGCGTGTGGATCCGCCCCCTCTCTTGGGGTTGCCGAGAGGGGGTATGGGTTTAGTAGAATTGTTGTCAAGGCAATGATCACAGTAATGGGCTTCATAACGTTTCCCCTTTTTTCATGCACATGTGCAGCTGTACTTCGTTCGCATCCTTGAATCCATAATCACTGTTCAGTTCCATAATCAACGGCCACGTGGTTACCTTACAGTTAATCTGCTGCAATTGCTCCTTTATATTTCAAATATAGAAAAACAGGACAAGCCCCCTGAAAAGGTTCACCCCCTTCAGGGGTGTGAAGTGTGTTGTCGTTTCGCGTTCCAGTCGGCCCCGTGTGATCAGGAGTGCGATGATTGTTATGGAAGTCAGGACATGCAAGAAGTTGTTTTTGGACTCAGCGTGCAAGCTGGCGACGGGTGACAATATAAGCCAGGACTCCGGCGAGCAGGTTGCCGAGCGCAATGCCTGCAACGAGCCCGGTGAAACCGGCCAACCGACTGCCCAATAGGCTGAGTGGCAAGAGAAACAGGAATACTCGGCTCAGATTGATTCCCAGAACCGGCTGCGGTCTGCCGATGACGTTGAGCATCTGGCTCAACCACATGCTGAGATAAATGCCAGCATGTCCGGTCACTGCGATGATTAAATAGAGGGCACTGAGATGAATGATAAGCGGATCGGAGCTGAACCATCCCGACATGAGTTTTGCCGTTGGAAGTAGTAGCAAAAATGCGATGACGCTATAAATAAGCGAAAACCCAGTGCTGATACGGCGGACTTCCTGCACGCGGTGGTGAGCGTTTGCGCCATAGTTATGGCCAACAAATGGAACGATCGCCGTGCCGTATGCCATCGCAATGATCAGAAAAAAAGCTTCAATGCGCGTTCCTGTCGCCATGGCGGCGACAGCCTGTACGCCGCCAACGCCTGCGGCAATACGAATATAGAATCCCTGTGCAATGGGATTAAGCGCTTGAGTGATGGCTGCCGGAATCCCGAGTCGGATGATTTCACGCCACGACTGTAGTACCCCGCGGATGTGCGGCATGGTCCAGTCAATCAGCCGGTGCTTGATATGCAGGATGATCAACGATGCAGCCGCACTCAGCCCGCGCGCAATCACAGTGGCGATGGCTGCGCCTTTCATACCGAGGGCGGGGACGGGCCCCCATCCGAAGATGAAAATGGGATCGAGAATCACATTCAGCAACGCACAGGCACACATGACAATCACCGGGCGAACCATGTCGCCGGCGGCGCGTAAGCAGCCGTCGCTAACGGGCGGCATAATGGCGGCGACCGAGAAGAGAAACCAGATCTGCATGTATTCACGAACAAGGTTCAGCACGTGCCCCTCCGCGCCGAGCATGCTGAAAAGCGGGTCGATCGTCAGGTAGCCGATTGCACTGACCACGGTGGTTCCGACGATTGTTAGAACCAGCCCGTCGGAAACCGTGCGAGCGGCAAGTTGATGGTTATTCGCACCGAGCGCCCTGGATATGATCGACGCGGCTCCAGACGAAAACCCCATGGCCAGCGCTCCGACCACCATGACTACCGCGAAGGTGAACCCCATGGCCGCCAGCTGATCGGTTCCCATTCGCGACACATACCAAGTGTCCGTCAGGTTGAAGATCATAATGGCCAGCATCCCGCCGATTCCGGGCAAGGTCATTCGGGCCAAGTGTCCCTTTACACTTCCTTTTAGCAACTTACTCATGAACGGATAAATGAGAACACATGATCGTCAACCATGTGTTTGTTGTGCATCATTTTGAACTCGGTCTTGGCGGTGTGGGAAAAGCCAAGCGTTTTCAGAAGGGTTGTTAGCTGTTCAATATCGACTTCCCCGGGGTGAGGGATGCTTGCCGGATAGACGTGAAGAAGTCCGCCGGATTTTAGGGCACTGCGTACGGCAGAGAACAAGGGTTCCCAATCCTCTATGTACTGAAGCACATCAAAGGCAAGAAGCGCATCGACTGTGTTATCCTCAATCGTATCCAAATGAACCGTGCTGGACGCTACGGTTCGAACCGGGGCAGCAGTCGTGGATGTTTTTATTCTCTCTTGCAGTGCTGCAATTTCATCTGCATTGCGTTCAATGGCGATGACAAGTCCGTTCTGGCCCACCGCTTGCGACAGCGGGATGGTGTAGCGTCCCTTGCCGCAGCCGAAATCAACGACGGTGTCTGATTCTTTGATGCCAAGCGCTGCCATCATCTCGGCTCCTTGACTCTCAATCCATTCTTTCTCATGTGGTTCCATATCAGCGAATATCCTTATTGTGTTGTAATTATTTGTTTATTGGCTCTTCAAGAGAAACTGTGCACGTGGAATAGGAGCCGACTAAGCAGTACGGCGAAGCGTAACCGACGAAGTGTGGGGACTAAGTGTCACATCCCGACGAATGTCGGGGAAGGCGACCAAGTGTGCGCGTTCTACACTTTGTCCTGCACTTCGTCGCATTCTTAATCGGTTACACTTCGTCCACCCGCTTCGTCGATCATGATTGCGGAAAGAATTCACAATTTACCCACTGATTATTCAGAAGGGCCTGTTTATTGCCCGTTTGCATATTCGAGAGCAAGAACAGCATATGCCGTGACCAGTACGGCATCGCCTTCCCAGAATTGGTTGTTCTTATTAATCCAGCTCCCATCCGGTTGCTGTACCGCAATCAGTTTGTCGATCAACTCTTTCTTCCAGGGAATGACCTCGCCTTTCGGGGTGCGAAGGGTGTCGGTGCCGTTGAGACTCAGGGCTTTGGACATGATATTGAAGTAGTAGAACAGTCCTTTGGTTCCCATGCCCGGGTTTTCCTCAACGGACCAGTTTAGCGCAGCCCATTCCAGAGCTGATCGAACGCGTGGATCGGTGCGATCCACTTGAGCATAGATCATGGATTCAACGCCAGCATAGGTCATACTTCCATAGCCGTTGAGCTTGACCGTTCCACTCTTCTTACTAACATGAGTTCCACCCCGTTCTCCGCTTTTTTCGTAGCCAAAGCTCCCGTAATTCTCGACGTCGTCCTTGTCCTGATTCTGTAGTTTCTCGACGAATGCTAATGACGCCTTCCAGTCAATATCCACGGGAGCTTCCCCCTGTCTCAGATCTTCCAGATCTTGAGTAACCCGCATGGATTGTGCTGCCCAGCCTGTATTGCTCAAGTCAGCGCGGGAGCGCTTCATGAGCTTTATCAGGACGTCGTGAGCCCCCTTTGCAGGGGGCTGGTTATACCCAAACCCTCCAGCATCATCAGAATCACCAACAAGTTGACAGCTCGCCATAAACTTTCGTGCTTTCAAGATCAGAGGTGCATACGTGATGTGATCATAGGTATGCAGTGCGATCATGCAGATGGCCGTATTGTAGGTGGAAAGCCCGCCGCTGCCGCGCCCCCCACTGGCGGGTTTATAGATGCCCCCGTCTTTCTGGGCAAACTGAGTGATGAAAGTGGCGGCCTTCGCGCAGACGGCAGCTTTGTCTGGATGGTCGCTACGCGTAAATGCCCACAGTGCTAGCGCCGTCATGGCAGGATAGTTTTCGTTGGACCAGGATCCGTTCTCTTTCTGTAATCCGGCCATCCAGTCCAAGCCTTGTCTTGCCGACTGCGCGGCCTGCTGATCAAGCGTCTGGAGCGCCGCAGGTGCACCCTCGGGGGTGGCTGCTCCTGCACCTTCGCTTTGCGCCGCGATTGCGCTCATACTGCATGCGACTGCTACCAACGCGATTCTTGCTGTCTTTCTTGCTCTCATGTCTCGTTTCCCTTTCTGTCTCGCTGTTTTCTAATGCGTTTTCTATTTCTAAAGCCCTAAAGTTTGGCCAGGACAGCCAACACTACGGTTCATTCTTTGCGTTCTTTGTGGTGAATGTTTTTCTTTAGTTGTGACTATGCCGCGCTAAGGTCTCTGCTTCCATAACACGACGTATAACATGACCGAACCAGAGCAAGGCAATGATGCCCGCCCCCACCGAGGCGATGGTTATTCCCCAATACACACCCTCAAGACCAAACCATCGCCGACCCAGCCAGGAAAGCGGAATGACCAGCCCCGCGAAACGTATGATGATCAGAAGTGACGCGGAGAGGGGCCGTTGAATGGCGTTGAACGCAAATCCTGTGTGGACGAATGAATGAATCACAATGGATCCCATCAGTATAATGCGGAGATAACGCGATATCAGATCCGTCACACAAGGATCATCGCTGAAGCACCGGGCGATCGGCAGAGCTAAGGGCAATGCGAGAAGCAAACACGCCACCCCATAGATCACACCGAACCAGTTAGTTTTTACCCAGACCTCACGCACACGGTCAACTTTACCAGCCCCCCAATTCTGACCGATTATGGGAACCAATGTTGCCCCCATTGCCATGGGAACCAGATAGGTGAACTGCTCAATACGCTGACCCGCCGCCGTGGCAGCAACTGCGATCTCGCCATAGCCGGCAATGAAACGCGTCACGATTCCCATCGAAAGCGGCATGAGCATACCCGTAGCCGCGCTAGGCAGGGCAATATGAAAAATGGAGCCCCAGGTGCGAAGCATATCCCGTACTCCCGTCCAATCCGATGTTAGCAAGTGACAGCGATATTGCATCAGCCACATCGCCCACCCCAGCGACAGAAGTCGTGAAAGTCCCGTGGCGAGCGCAGCCCCTTGCATTCCCATGGCCGGTACCGGCCCCCAGCCAAAAATCAAAAGCGGATCAAGCACAACATTAAGCACCGCCGCCACCGCCATAATGATGCTCGGCCGAAGCGTATCGCCCGTGGCACGGATGGCGTTGTTGCCCACCATTGGAATCGCGCCAAGCGGCACAAAAAGAAGCCAGGTCCACATATAGCTTCTCGCCAATTGATGTGTAGTCCCTTCTGCTCCCAGAATCGTGAGAAGTTTTGACAAAAACATAAAACCAAAGGCCGTCAGCACACTCATTACGACAACCGTCAGCACCAGACTATAGGTTGTCAAATGTTGCACGCGATCATGATCCTGAGAGCCGATGGCATGACTCACACAAGAAGACACACCAATTCCTATCCCCATCGCAATTGAGTGAACAATCATAATGAGCGGAAAGGTGAATCCCATGGCGGCGAGAGGTTCCGTCCCCAGCCTGGAAACAAACCAGGTATCGGCCAGATTGAAGACCATCATGGCTAGGAACGCAACTGCCATCGGCGGAGTCATCCGCCATACGTGACGCATGACAGAACCGCGTGTGAGGTCGATGCGGTTATGCATCCATAGCCTCCTGCCACCGCTGTCGCAGCCGCCCGCAATCGTCGACGACCATGTAAAGCGAGGGAACGAGAATGAGTGCGATGACGGTGGCAAAGAGGATTCCGAATCCAAGCGAAATCGCCATAGGAATGAGGAACTTGGCTTGACGGGAGGACTCAAGCATCATTGGCATCAGTCCGCCAAAAGTTGTGAGGGTGGTCAGTAGAATCGGGCGGAAGCGCTGAATGCCAGCAGAGACAACCGCATCGTGGGCGGTAGCGTGTTCTGCACGGCGCTTGTTCGCGAAGGTGATCAGGACGAGGGCATCATTCACGACAACCCCGCTGAGTGCAAGCATGCCGACAATCCCCATCATGGTCATGTTATAACCGAGCAACAGGTGCCCAATAATCGCCCCGATAATCCCGAACGGTATACTGACCATCACGATGATCGGCTGTGTGTAGCTCCTGAACGGGATCGCAAGCAACGCGTAGATGGCAAGCAAAACCATTGGGATGGTGACCGCCATGCTGCCCATGCTCTTGCGGTCTTCAGCGGTGTGGCCTTCATAGCTGTAATCCAGCCCAGGGAATTGTCTAAGCAGCTGAGGGAAGTACTGAGCATCAAGTTTGCTCATGACCTCGCCCGCCTTAGATTTGGGCCGCACATCGGCGATAACGGTGAGAGTGCGCATCCCGTTGCGGCGGTTGATTGTGGTGTAGGATTTGCCGACGCTGACATCAACCACATCAGAGAGCATGACCTCGCCACCATCGGGCGTACGCAAAACAAAATTCTCAAAGTTATGCATCCGCGACCGTTCTTCCTTTGGCAGGCGCACTTTAACTTTGACTTCGTTGCGTCCGCGTTGCTGCCGCAGGACTTCCGTGCCTTCAAAGGCGGCGCGAACCTGGCGACCGACATCGCTGGCAGAGAGACCGAGACTGATGGCTTCAGGTTTCAAGGTAAAGTCGAATTGGGTCTTACCCTCCTCGACGCCGTCGTTGACATCCTGGACAAGAGGGTAGTTCCCGAGTTCCGTGGACAGGGCCCGGGCCGCCTGTTCAAGGGTATCGATGTTCTGATGGCGCAGTTCAACGGTGAGCGCAGGACCACTGCCGGGGCCACCTTCATCGGAGGCGTAGCGAATGAAGCGGACGCTGGGTAGGTCACCGACCTTGGCGCGCCAAGCCTGAACAAAAGCGTCGGTACTCATGATGGTGTCTCGGATCTCAGGATCCGCGAGAAACACTTTGACTTCCGCTTGGTTGGCACCCGCCCTCCCGGTCTCGGCCACGATGCCTTCCACCAATTCCGGGTGACCGGATTCTGCCAGAACATTTTGGGCCCCCTTGACCAATCGAGCGGCTACCGCTTCGGTCTTCTCTACCGGCGACCCGAATGGCAGCGTGGCCGACGCCTTCGCGTAGTCGGATTCCACGGTCGTAAACATCGAGAAGCCCATACGCCCGCTGGCCCAGTAGCCGCCGACGAAAATGAGGACGCTAAAAGCGGCAGCCACCACGACATAGCGGTGAGACAGACAGAACTCGAGAAACGGACCGTATTTGGTCTTAACCCAATTGCGAAAGGTGTGGCTGAAGCGCTGCTGGAACCCGTGGAGGATGCCGAATACACCACGGGGTTCACGTTTGCGCCCGTGGCTAAGATGAGCGGGCAAAATGTAGAGGCTCTCCACCCAGGAGATAACAAAAACCGAGATAACAACAATGGGCATCATGCCGAGGACACGGCCCATCATGCCCGGCATCAGCATCAGGGGAACGAAGGCGACAATATTAGTGAGAATGCTAAACCCCACGGGTGTTCCCACTTCACGAGCGCCCTTGATCGCGGCCTCTTTTGGGTCCATGCCATTCTGTAGGTTGTGATAGATGTTTTCGCCAACCACTATGGCATCATCGACCACGATGCCGAGGGAAAGAATGAAGGCAAACATGGTGATCATATTGATAGAAAGCCCAGTGGCCGGCATCAGCAGCATGGAGCCCAGGAAGGAGATGGGAATGCCCATCATGACCCAGAAGGCTAACCGCATCTCCAGAAAGAGGCCGAGCACGATCAACACAAGAACTAGACCCATTGCACCGTTACGCAGCAACATGTGGGCGCGCTGAAAGAAGGTATCAGTTCGGTCCTTCAAAATCTCAATGCCAATTCCCTCGGGGAGCTGCTCCTGAATCTGTGGCATCAGGTCCATTACCACTGCCGAGATTTGTGACGGGGTCTGGTCACCAACGCGGTAAATGTCGATCATGATGGCAGGCTTGCCATTATAGGTGGCAAAGTGATCGGACTCCTCAAGCCCGTCGAGCACAGTCGCAATGTCGCCGAGAGTGAGCGCAGTGCCATCCTCAGATGCAAGCACCGGAGCCCGTGCAAACTCGAGGCCATCATCACGACGTTCCTGCATGCGAAGTAGCGTTTCACCGCTATCGGTCTTGATGCCGCCTCCGGAGATTTCGCGCGACTGACTATTGATAGAGGATGCGAGAGCCTCGTGGGTGAGGCCGTGACGGCGAAGTTCTTCCTGCGACACCTCGATGCTGATTTCGAGATCGCGGGTTCCGTGCAGGTCGACCTGGGTGATGTTTTCGCTTTGTAGCAAGCGGTCGCGCACTTGTTCAGCAATATTGCGTAGGGTGAGTTCCGAGGTGTCGCCGTACATCACCAGCGCCATTGACTCGCGCCGTCGGGCCGCCAAGGAAACAACCGGGCGTTCGGACCCATCCGGAAAGGTGGTGATGCGGTCAATTTCACTTTTGATATCCTGGTAGACCTTAATGGGGTCAACACCGTCAAGTAGCTCAGCTCTGATCGAGGCAGAGCCCTCACCTGCGACAGAGGTCACCTCGTCAATACCTTCCAGACTACGAACGGCTTCTTCTGCCACCAAGCAGACACTCTGTTCCATCTCCTCAGGTGTTCCGCCGGGATAGGAAACGCTGATATTGACGCTGTCGGCGGTCATGTCAGGAAAGACTTCCTGTGTGATTCCTTTGAAGGTGGCAAAACCGCCCACCAGACAGAGCATCATCAACAGATTAGCCGCCACCGGATTCTTGACCATCCACGCAATAGGACCTTTGGAGTCTCTCACAAAGTCATTCATGGCTGCGCTCCCTGCTGTTTCTGGGGCACACCGTCAGATCCGTCGCTAGGGCGCATGTCTTTATCTTTTTGACTCGTGCCCTTCCCGCTGCCCGCGCCCTTGTCGGCCGGTTGCGCAGGTGGCTGCTCGCCAACACGACGAAGCTGCATCCCGTCGACCTCAGCGGCGAGATCCGACGTTATAAGCTCGGACCCAGCTTCCGGGGTAACCCTGACGAGGACGTCGTCGGCATAGCCTTGCAGAACTTCTGCAGGAAGGACCTTGAGTTTGCCCTGCGAATCCATCATCCAGACAACATTGCCGTCGCGCAGATAACTGCGCGGAATCAGAGAAGCTTTTTCTACGGACTTGCCAGCAATACAGACACGGACATATTCGTTTAGCAAAAGCGGGCGGCCCTTTCCCGTAGCGTAGGGGGCATCGACCGACAGAAGAATACGCGCCATGCGTCCCTTTTCGGTGAGGTCGGGGAGCAGCTTATAGGTCTGCGCTTTTCGCTGCGTTCCGTCAGAAAGGGTAATCTCTGCGGAATAGGGCTGTTCGCCTATCATGGGAAGCGGCTCAAGAGCGCTGAGTGGAACTGATGCGCGGACAAAATAGCGATCGGTTGCAGCTAGTTCGATAAGTGTTTTTGAGGACTGCGCATAGTCCCCCACATCTGCATCGGTAAAAACAACGACGGCATCGAACGGAGCGCGTATTTTGGTGCGCTTCAGATCGAGCTTGGCGCTTTCTACGGCTAGCTCCGCGCTCTTCACGGCGGCTTCGACCACCTTGAGTTGCGGTTCGCGCAACAGGAGATCTCGGTGACTGTCGGAGGCATCGACCCCCATCAGTTTGAGCTCATGGCGAACCACATCCTGCTGTCCCTCTTCGATGCGAAAGTTGCTTTGCGCTGTGAGCAGATTGGCTTCGGCTTTCTGCAAGGCCAGTTGGTAGTCGGCCGCTTCTATCTCGACAAGCACATCCCCCTTCTTAACCCGCTCGCCTTCAACCAGAAAAGCGTTTACGGCGATGATGCGTCCGTTTACTTCCGGCTGGATGGCTGCGGTCTTGTCCGCGATAACCGTTCCCAAACAGTCAACCTTCAGAGCCTGGCTGGAGACGATCAATGGCCTGGTCTCCACCACAGGAACCATCGAAGACATGCGGCGCGTCCGTTGCGCCTGTGGCTTGCTCTTTACGAAAAGGGTTGCGCCGATAATACCGACCGCAAGCAGTGTAACGCTAATTAGCGTTGAGAGTATTCGGGTAGAAATTTTGTTCACTAGTTGTCCTCCTTGATGAATGACCAGTCGCCCCCGAGGGAGCGGTAGAGTTGAACGCGGTCAACCAGAAGATCTGCCCTGGCTTGAACGTGCATAATTTCGAGCGATTCACGTGAAACGATAGCGGTCAGCGTGTCCAGGTAGGGCAGGACGCCGCGCTGGTAGCGCCTGATGGATTCTGTTTCGCTGTTTCGGGCTGCGGTGTATTGCCGATCCAGCGCCTCGACATAATCAATTTGATGTCGCTCATTGGAAAGCGCATCTTCGGTTTCGCTAATGGCCTCAAGTACGGCTTGGCGATAGGCGGCGATCTTCTCGCGAGAAACAGCCATCGTGCGATCCACCTCGGCTTTGCGCGCTCCCCCGTCGATCAAGGGGCCGAGCAGGCTGGCCGCAAGATTGGAGATCCAGTCATCAAAGAGCTGATCAATCTTTTCTTCACCCGTGGCGATGGAGCCAGTCAAGGATAGCGATGGCAGTCTGGCGGCCCTGGCGGCACCGACATTCCAGTCGGCAGATTCAAGTGCCAACCGTGCTGATTGTACATCGGGGCGGTTTTCAAGCAAGGCAACCGGAAGCCCAACTGCCGGTTTTTTCGGAAGTGCAGGTAAAGGTTCCTGCACTAGCCCCAGGTCTGTGCCAGGAATCCGTCCCGTCAAAATGGCGATTTTGTGTTCAAGGTTTTTGATCTGTGCTCGGATTGGCGGAAGTTTGGCTTCGGCAGCGGCGACCTGTTGGCGTTGCTGCAATACAGCAAGGGATGTGGCTTGCCCCGTGCGGTAACGCAGTCCCATTGCATCAAGCTTGCTGTGACCCGATTTGAGCTGACTTTCATAAAGTGCTAACACGTCACTCTGAGCTAGCCATGTGAAGTAGTTTTGTGCGAGTTCAGCCGCCAAACTCATGGCTGCCGTCTGAAAGTCGAACTGAGAGGCCAACCACGTTGCGTTTGCCGCCTGTTGCGAAGATCGTATACGCCCCCAGAGATCGAGTTCATAGCTGGCATAGAGCCCAACGCTAAAACTATCGACGGAGCTGTTGCCATCCGAGTTGGAATTGTGCTGCGTCGAGGCATCGGCTTTCGCATTGAGCTGAAACGCTTCTGCTGCGCCAGTTTTACGGGCAATAGCCTCAGCCTGTTGCAAACGCGCAAATGCCTGCTCTAGTGTCAGGCTACCTGAGTAGGCCGCTTCCGTCAGGCGGTTCAGTTGATCTGACTCAAATGCTTTCCACCACTCGGTTAGGTGTTCAGCGACGCCGTGATCAACAGAAAATTGCGTCGGTGTGTATGCATCCAGAACGCCTTCGCGTTCAGGTTCCATCGTCATGCAGGAACTCATAAAGAGGGCGGCAACCGTCATGGCCCCCAACGCTGATATCTTTTTTGCTCTCATCTTCATTCGCTCTCGTTATGCCACCACAATACTGACCAGTCAGTCCAAACAACGCTCTAAACCACACGTTTAGTGCAACACTAGTAAAACATTTAGTCGGTCCGCCCAATTCCACCAAGGATAAGATCAACAAGCTGTTCCATCGGAACGTCAGTGTCCATATGTACAAGCCTCATCGACCGCTCCATAATCATTCCCTTGTAGATACACAGAACAGCATTGTAGTCGAGCTGCGAACGCAAAAGGCCAGCATCCTCGACGGCATGGAGCACCTGAGAGAGTATCCGTTCGAGACGTTTGTGATGGTCGCTCATCATGTCATGGGGATCATACCTCTGGGTTTTTGAACGATGCTGCGTGTGCATCATCCTTATAAATTGGCCGTGAAATTGAATATGCTCGCTGATCGTTTCACCAACCCGGATAAGTTTTTCGCGTGGCGGCATCGACGATGCTGCTGCGATTGCCACATCATCAACCTCCTCTTTCAAAAACTCCTGTATCATCTGAAAAAAGAGATCTTCCTTGTCTTCAAAATAACGGTACACGGTGCCTTTGCCGACACTAGCCGTCTCCGCAACGTGGGCCACCGTAACCTCATCAAGTCGTCGATCTTTGAGTATCTTTTCGAGCGCCTTAAGAATTACCTGTCGTTTATCTGATGTTGGCATATTGATGCGTTCTCCTTCTTATCGACGGAAACCACAATAGAACTGACTGGTCAGTCAGTCAATGATAAACCTGCACCAAAGGATATTTAGTCATCTAAACAACCTCATAACAGTTTACTAAGGAATTTGATTATTATGAATCTGCCATTCCGAGTGAAGTTGAGGAATCTCAACTTGGAAAACATGCTGTTGACACTCCAAGCAGAATTGTGCAAAAATATATTTAGTTAGTATTATACGTTGTTGTGCAGCTCAAGCTAAAGCAGGGGGGCGGGATGATGAGACTTCGTTGGGACAAAGTTTGTTGTGTGGGGATCGCATTGATGCTTGTGACGGCATCTGTTCAGGCTGTGGGCCTTGGCTTCTATATCTCCGGCGGCGCGACAACGGCCGACTGGGAAGATGATTACGCGGACGAGTTCGAGGTGGACCATGATCTCTTGGAGTGTGGCATCATATTTCACACGGCCGTTGCAGAGGATCGCCTATTCAACTATCGACTGACGCTTGGGTATCGACAGATCACAATGAGTCAAGATGGGTATGACAACGAGTTTAAGGCAGAAGGCTTCACCATGGGCCACACGTTTGGTTTTGCTTTGGTCAGAGCGCGGGCTGTGCGGCTGTGGCTGGGACCAAAGATTGGACTCACCTATATGGATGATGATGCCGATTGGCAGTACTTCGGTGCCGGAATCGGCCCTGAACTGGGACTAAACATCCACATGGGCCCCGTAGTCACTCTAGCTCTGGCAGCGGGCTACCAGTACTCGTACTTCTCTGTTGTCGAAGTCGAAGACGATAACTATGCTTACTATGACGACGATGACGATAACGGTGAGTATACTGAAGGCATGCCCTACGGTAGTCTCGCACTCATTTTCCGTATGGGTGATAGCTACTAAGCGGTTGAATATTGACGAATCTGACGATCGCCGAGGCAATGGGATTCAACAAGGGGGAGGTCGTGCGCGGGGAGATTCACGATCGGCGTACCATGATTCTTGAGCGCCCCGATGCACCACCATCGCCCCTCGAAAAGAAAACGGCACGCTGAGCGAGCATGTCCTGGTGATTCTTTCCGAGCGTGCCGAATGGGGTGCCGAGGGAGAAGATCAGGGCAAACTGGCTCAGCATATGTTGGCTCATCTGCTGTGCACGGAGCGCCGTACAGTGACGGGGCTACTCAACACATGGGGACGACAACAACAGGATTGAAGCAAGGCATATAGACTCTATCGCCAACATGTAGACAGTGCCGCGGTATTCAGCCCCATTCTCGATGGTGTTCTCGAATTGCTCCCGGAGGACTCGGAATTGGTTAAGGTTCAATAGCTCCCCCCTGCAAATCCCAGAAGCCCTTTTTACAGTTTACGTGGCATCAACAGTGTTGGTGGGATGGCCAGCAGACCGAGGAGTGCGGTGAGTTGATAGGTGATCACCAACCCATAGTGGTCAGCGGAAATTCCCACGAGCAGGGCAATAATGGATCCAACCACGAAACTAATTGTCATATACATTCCATTGGCCAACGAGGGACGGTCAGAATTCAGATCGTGGATCATGGCCATGAAGACGGGGGTGGCGGAAAAAAATACGATGCCCATCAGGACTAGCATTAGCCAGAGAAAGATGCCGGAGGATAATGTAAAGAGAACCATCAGCAATGGTGAAACCGACATGATGCCAATCAGCAGGTTCTTGCGCCCGGCTTTATCCGACCAGGTTCCTGCAAGCAGAGCACCCCCAGCGCCTGCCAGCTCCAACACCGCCAGTGCAACCGCCGCTGTTTTGAAAGTGTAGCCAGCGTCGACCATGTAGGAGGGTAAAAAGAGTCCCAGAGCGGTCTTGGAAAATCCACGAAAAAGCATGATCGGAAAGAGCCTTTTGAAAAATGGGGCAAAATCGTGTAACGAATTCAGAAGGGGTTGTTTATCCGTCACCGTGAAACGCCGAAGGCCATCCTTGTCGATGGTTCGAAGGTTCAAAAAAAGGAGGAGGGATGCCACCAGTCCGAACGGAATCAAGCGCCAGGTACCCTCCAGTCCCCACCATGAAACGGCAGCTGTAATCATCAGCGGTCCCAACGTACGGGCCAACTCTCCACCAAACATGAAGAAACTCATGCCGCGCCCGACTCTGTCGCCAGATACCCGTCGCATTAGAATAGGAGCCGTGACGTGATAAACGGCTGCACTGATTCCACAAACAAACATCAGAATGGCGAGGACGGCAACCGACGAAGCCCTCCCCAGCATCCCCATCGAAAATATGGTAAGGAGTGGGGCGAGGATGATCGCAGAGCGGATGACCATCTTGTCAGCGATGATTCCAATCAGCGGATTGAGCAGTGCAGGAAGGCGTTGCACAACGGAGAGCATTCCGGCCACGGCATACGTGAGGCCAAGCTTCTCGTTCAGCAGCGGAAGGAGCGGGGCAAAGAATGACGAATAGGCATCGTGTAGCAAATGCGTTGCCGCAACGGATGTCACATGGCCAGTCTGGAAAGGTTTGTGTTCAGTCTGCATGTTAGGCGAAAAACACCTCGGGTTCTCGGCGTTCGCTGAAATGATCGTGTAGCTTTCGGGCCGAGGCCTGTGCGATTTCAAGAGAAAATGTACGTGCATTGGCGGGGCAGATCCGAGCGCATGCCATGCACCAGATGCAGTTGTCTGGATCAGCCTCTGCGCCGGTCGCGGTCATATGCATGCCGTGGGTGGGGCAGACGTCAATGCACGCGTTGCATTTTGTGCACTTGGCGGGATCGACACTCGTTACTGACCCCGCGGGCTGCTTGACCACTTTGTAGGGTCTGTTTCCAGGAATTTTGTCTACACCTAGGCTGGCTGTCCTGGGTAGATTGGCAACGCGGGCTCCAAAGGTGTTGGCTTGCTGCAAATCCATCGCATCCGGTCGACCGGCTGAAAGAGGCAGTTCGGGTGTTGAAAAGGAGTGTTCGCCCAAAAATGTTCCCGCTGCGACGGGGCAGAATCCTTGTGTCTTGCAAAGATCGTAGAGTTCGACGAGAGCATCGTCGTAGTGTCTATTCCCATAGACCACAACAAGAACCGCTAGTGCGCCATTTCCCTGGATGGATTGAATTCGCTCCACGCCAAGGGCGGGAAGACGACCGCTATAGACCGGCATGCCGATCAAGACAATATCGGCATTACTGAATGTGGGAGCTTTCTTCGGTGCGGCGCGGGTGAGGTCAACCCCCCCCCTCTTACATCCAATTCCATGTGCAATGGCGGCGAGCGTCGTTTGGGTGGTTCCAGTGGGGGAGAAGCATATTGAATGGAGAGTTTTGCTGTTCATGTGTGACCCTTCTGTTTGTGATTTTTCTCAAACCGGTCTGACTATAGTTGCGAAACCAACGCGGTCAAGACCCATGATATTTTTGAACCCTTCGAGTGGAAATTGATATCACGTATCTTGCCGAATACTCCAGGTCGTCCGAAAAGGGTAGTGAGCACGATTCTGGAAAGCATGAATCTGGTAAGCGCCAAGACGCTGGGGTTGATATTCGACGATAGGTGACGAGACTGAGTCCCGTGTCAGCTAAGAAAGTGTTTGAATCTAAGCATATTATCAAGTAAATGTCATATATTCAGTGTTTGCTGCTCCACACAGCAATTTTAAGAACTTTCAAAAATGGGAGACACATGAAAACAGGAACCCGAATGCACAGAACAGCGGTTTTTATTTCCACCATAGCCCTGCTGCTGGTTGTGAGAGCGCCCTACGTTGTCGGCGCCGGTAAGAAAATGGACAAACCACCCGAAGCCTCTCAGATTAATTTGCTAGCACTCAATATGGCCGCCCGCACAGCGCTTGCGACGGGAGTGGAGTATCTGCTCACGAATATCGAGACCAACTTCATGCACTTCGCAGCGCCTCCCGCTACCACCCGCAAGCTGGTTGGATGGGAAAAGCAGGAAACCTACCAGCTTCACTACCGTAAGGTGGAGGTACCCCGGTTCGAGAACATATACGAGGAATACGAGACATTCGTCGTTGGCTCAACCAAATCTGTGGACAGCCGAACCGTGGGCAAGGTAAAACGGAAACGCTATGTGGGGCGGAAACAGGTGGGCACCCGTGAAAGCCTAGTGCGAGACAAGGATGGGCCGATTGTACGTACACACACGAGAAACGTGGGGCCGATATACGACAACGGCATTGAGCTCTGGCAAGACCACATGCCTGGCGACAATGCGCTTGCCCTACTGGCATTGCTCAAAAGTGGCGTCCCCGAGACTGATGAGCAGGTTCATGAACTGGCTTTGGCTCTCAACAACTATGTGGTCAGCTACGGGATCTCCGACTTGACGTGGAACGTAGCCTGGATAGCTGCGGCATTTTCCAACTTACAGGACGACTGCTACAAAAAATCACGCGACTTAGCCATCAGCCGCATTCTTGACGGCCAGATTGCCACGGGTGTGGAGCGGGGCATGTGGGGCCCCCTCTGCATTAACCTGGGACTTCTCCCCGCACTGGTACAGCACGAGGCCGACATGTCGGCAAATCTCACCGCAATGAAAGCAGATCTGATTCAGAAACAAAGGGAATGCAAGGCTAGCAAAGTTGAAATGTATACCGACAGAGTCGCGAAGCTGAACGATTACATTCTGTCACTCAAAGATCTGTACAAGCCGGTAACCCAACAAGGTCTGCGCTTTGACTCCTTTGCACAACTTTTCACGCTGAAAGAAGTTGAGTGGGACCCCGACAACCGCTATACAGCGGGATTGCCTTACTACTTCTACAACCAGACCCTTGCAGATCTCGAAAGCACATCCCTGGCGCTATATGCAATTGGCGAAGCTGCGGAAAACGGGTGCCTGATTGCGAAAACTCAGGTACCCGATCTGTCCAAAGGACCAGCCATCTCCCTGACCAGAAAACGCAACGCGTCCCGTTCCGCTTCACTTCCGGAGCCACTACAGTCCAGCGCCATACTCGCGCGGTCGGCGGCGGCTATTGCCCAGAGCCAGAAGCCGGATGGCTCATTCGACCAGTGCAACCTCCATCAGCCCTGTCATGCTTTCGAAGTACTTGGCTTGCCTCCACTCAAAGAGGAAGCCATACCGCCTGCACTGACGTCGATCAAGACGGAGGCAACATCTGCCCAAGGGTACGCATGTTTCCTGAACGCAGGCAAAGCGGTCGGGATCTCAAAGCTCTTCCGTAAGTACGGCCGCAATGTCACGGCCGCACGTGAACGGATGCTGGACGATGCAATCGGATATCTCGATCGAACCCACAAAAGTGTTATTCCCGAAGGCCGGATCCTTGCACCCTACGATTTGTACTTCGCGATGCTCGGAATCCACCGTTCCATCGATCCCACAATCGAGGATCGGAGAGATCTATGGTCGCGGTTTGCCTATGAGATCCTCCAAACTCAACATTGGACGGGCGCGTGGGGAACCCCACATGAGGCGGGCGCGTGGGGAGCCCCGCCCCTCAAAGCCTGGACGTTGAAAGATCAACGACTGCACAGCTCCAGTCTGTGGGCATGGAAGCCTTTTGGCGAAAAGGTCACTTGGGAATCAAATCCAGGGAACAAGGGAAAGCCCTTTGATATCAAAAAATACTGGGGAAATGTCTGGTACGGCTTTATGTCATTGCGTTGGACGAACGTAATCCGGAATATCAATGATATCGAGGCGACGAACAGGGAGATTGTCTCAACCTGTCTGGCCATGCTCTTTATTGCCGATGGTGTTCACTCTCCTGTAGCCGGATACATTGACATAACCAACAAAACCCCACCGCCTAAAATTCTCAAAAGCGTATGCTTCTGGCTTAAACAAAAGTATCACATTGCCGCAACGGCGATAAAGCTCACACCAACGAACATCAAAACCGCGATTTCGTCAGTAGGGATCGTATTCACGGTTGGCTGTGACTCCTTGGCAGACGAAGGCATTGCAGACGCTATCAAATACCACCTGAAAGATGGGGTTTTGGTCGTCGGCATACAGTCACGCGACGAAATTAACCAAATAGAGAAAATGGTGAAACCGTGGTTAAATGGAGCTCCCATCAAAGAGCTTCCAACGACCACGGGATTTCTGTCAGAATATCAGGGCAAAATGCCGGTTGTAAGGGGCATGTATGCGCCGGATGGCCACATCGCGGTAATCTTTGTACCAACAGGAAATCTGCCATCCGCGGCCTCGTTCACGCAGGTCATCTGCCTGCTAACGAAGAATAGTCTGGGGCCGGAATTTTTTGATCCTCGCTATCCCTCCCTATACGACGGTTCCGACCCATTCAAAGCAAGGGTGGCAGCTCTCGCCGATCTATATAATGTCGGGGGAAATACAAAGCGAACAGTCCGTGCAGCACCTGTGAACGACAAGAACGCCGAAGCGAGCAAGGACGGTGGAGGTGCCAATAACACCTCACCTGCGAAAGATGCAGTGCCAGACGATGAGACCTGGTAAGCGACTTGTGGCGTGTACGAGTACGAGGTGCAAAGGACGACCGAGCGAAGCGAGGTATGAAGAATAGAACGGGCGGCTTTCAATACGCGGCGCGGCGCGGCGACGCCGGTGCTGCAAACATGCAACCCCATCCTGACCGATACTGACCGGGGCCGAGAAACCACTTCGACACCTACATGGAGGCCCTGCGAACCGTGGCGCATGAAGAGGATATGTTCCTGATCGATCACTTGGCTCAATAGAGGAAGCACACCGTTCCTCCAATGTCATTGTACAATAAGACAATGTTTTACCGTGGAAAGTTTCATCCCAGAAGCGTTTAGGGCTTCACCGTCATTCGGCTGACGTTCGGCATCCAACCTTTGCTACCATCCGGTTTGGTAGTCCAGATGGCAAGGAGACCAACAATCTCATTGGTCTTCTTGTCGTAGTAGGTGCGCAGACATTTAATGCCGCGATTGCCGGCCACTGCCCGAGTGATCTCCGGTTGCTTGCCGTAGGCTTCCCAAGCCAGCCCATCCTTGGACTGGTAATGCCAGATTGACTGCGCCGGCCAAGTGTCAGTCAGCCAGACGTGCCAGTTGTTGTCGGCGATTCGCAAGACATTCACCCAGATGCCGCCCCGGCGCGGCGTGCGGGGGAAGGTCGTGAGGGATTCAAGGATCTCGCCCTCTTTGTCGCGACGGAATTTCCACGGGCCTTCGAGCTTCTTGCTTTCGAGGATCGCCATGGCCTGTCCGAACCCGTTCAGATAGATCCGCCAGCTCTTATCCTTCAGACGGATGATGGTACCGCCGTCACTCCAGATGTGGCGTTTGGTCTTCTTCAGCTGTGCATCGTATTCGGCTTGCGGCTCGCCCTTAAGTTTGCCCAGGTATTTCCAGGTCCCTTTCTTGCCGGTCTCTGATACGACCAGTGCCGGCAGCAAGGGGACGCTTCCCGGTTTGTAGTCCGGGCAAACGCAACAGAGGAGGACATAGCCGACGTCAGCATCGTACATCATATAGGGGCGCGTAAAGCCACGGCCTGGTGCTAGCTTTGTCGGATCTTTCATGTCCGGCACATCCGTAATCACAGTGCCATCGAACATAATCTTCTCATCACCGAGTTTGTCGATGGCCGGGCCACGACGGACAAAGATGGTTCGTTCCACAGCTCCCTTGGGACCCCAGCCATTGGCCCAGAACTCAACGCCACCGCTTGACGGCTGAACCACCGAGACATAAGAGTTGCCCGAGTTCTTTGTCGAATACGGCAGTGGATAGAACGGTCCCGACCAATGTCGCTGCCCTAACTTGGGCGGATTGCCGGGCAAGTGCGGGTCCAACGGGAACTGCTTCAGTTCTGCGGCATCCGCCTTGATCGCATGGGCCGACAACGGCAAGGGCTGCCGAGAAATGGAGCCGCAAGCCAAGCAGGCAAACACGGTGCTGAAAACGAGTCTGACAACAAACCTCATTGTAAAACTCCTTGAATGTATTTGGTTGCGAAGATCCGGCTTTCTATTCCGGCAGGCCTGAGTCTTCGATGTTTCTGATAGCTATTCACTTTTCCATTTGTCTCTCACACTGCCCCAAATAGCCATCAAACACGATTGATACACACAGGCTGCTAGCGTTATATTCATCCGAGAGCCGAAACAATATCAGCGAACGGCTCGATAGAGGTTGGTTGCGTAGTGCATGAAACCAAGTTCGTTGGGGTGGGTGCCGTCTTTAAAGTACATGTCCTGATGAGGGATCATGCGGAAACCATTGACCGTCCCAACTCCTTTGAACTCTCTCGCGGAGTGTCGGATCAGCGCACCAAACTCGTCCAGGTTCAAGCCATCCCCCTTACGCTCTTTCCATATGTTGCGCCAGACCGGACTGATCACATACATAGGAACGCCAGGAAAGATATCCTGCAGTTTGCCGATGTAGGTGAATGCTTTCTGAGTGATCTCCTCCTTGCCTATTCCGCTGCTCCAATCGTTGGTGCCATAGGCAACGGTGATCAGGTGCGGCATGAAGGCATGGGGCGGATCAAGGGAGTTTACGTCAAAAGTATGGCCGCCAATTCCTTGGTTGATCAACTCCGCATCCAGCATAAGCGCCAATTGCATCGCGTAGGTGGACAGCGGGCTGATGGAGCCCATTCCCTGGGTGATGGAGTCACCTAGGCAAAGGAGATGCTTGGGAGCGATTGTCATGGTGTTGAAGCCGCTGTCTTCGGCAATATCCACATTCTTCAGCAAGACAATCATGGAGCAAGGGAAATAGACGATGATGTTGCGGATCTTGCACGGCATATCCGAAAAGTCGAGTAGGCGTTCCCGGAAAGTCCCCTCAAAATGCTCTCTGCGCACAGAATGGATAACCTGACCGTTGACCTCTACGTCAAGGCCAAGGTGATTGCGGGCTCCGCCCAGACACTCAAACTCCAGATCCAGCCACGGGGAGTCGGTGCGCAGCTTCAGAATGATACCTGCTGCACATTGTGAGCGGATCTTCCATCCCTCACTCGCGGCATAGTATTCCAGTTGCCGTTCAGTAAGGCGTTGAGGCATCCAGCCCTCATCCCGCTTCTCGATCTTGAGGACGCCTTTGAAGAATGAATGTGCCTCAGAAGATTCAAGTATGTTCATACCGATCCGTTTCTCGTCAACCGCGCCGGACTCCACGACGCACAAGACGTCCTCGATGTTTTCGAGGGCCGAATGGGGCATCATAGTGTGCCCTCCATTTGAGAACACTAATTCAGTAAAGAAACGCTCCGATTGCAAACGGAAAAATGATGTTTCTCGCGTCCCCAGACTCGTCCCCATCAACTAAACGAAATCACGCACCCCTCCCCGGCCCCTTAAACTTCTCGGGAGACCCCATGTGCCAGCCAAGCCCCATCGGCTCGTCGCTGGGACGGAATGGGACCATGGCCCCGATCTCGTCCAGCCGTGAGAGCAAGTCCGTGGGCAAGCCCCCCTTCTCTGCCGAGGCCACATTGGCCTCTATCTGGGCCACCGAGCGAGCGCCACTGAGCACGGTGTGGACATCCGGGTTCGACAGGACAAAGCGCGTGGCCAGCTCAGGCAGCGGGATGTCGACTTCATCAAGCAGAGCGTAGAGAGCCCGGAATTGCGCCTTCCGCTCCGCACTGAGCCAGTAGGCGCCCGGATGATCCAGTTGCTCGTCGTAGCGCGCCGCAAGAGCGCCCTGTTGCAGCGGCGAGCCAACGATAATACCCATGCCAGCTGCTTTGGCCGAGGGAATCACGTCATTTTCGGCTTCGCGCCAGAGTAAACTATAATTAAAAGCGGTGAGTACCACATCGAACTTCCCGCTGCGGCAGAGGTGCGCAAGCGAGGCGGCCGTGGTGCCGCCTATGCCGGTGTGCTTGATCAGTCCTTCGGCCTTCAGTTCATCTAATACGTCGAGCACTGGGCCCTCGACATTCATCATATCGGTCCACCAGTCGGTCTGCCCCGGCCGATCGGGTTCGTGGATAATGAGCATATCCACACTCGCGCGATTCAGAAGGTCGAGACTGCGACGAAAGCAGTCGCGAATCGCGCTTGCATCCTGAGCCGCGAGAGGATCTTCATTAGATCGTTCCCCCAGCTTCGTGCTCAGAATGAACGGGGCCTCGATAGAGGGCAGAATTTTGCCAAGCACCTGCTCGCTGTCGCCGTACCCCGGGGCGGTGTCGATGTAGTTAATTCCCAAGTGGAGTGCTCGTTCCACGATTCGCTGCGCCTCATCCTGCTCAGCGAACGCAGACATCACAAACAGCCCCCCCAGCGACAGCCGACTCACGTCAAGTCCGGTTCTTCCCAGCGTTACTCTATCCATTGCGTCTCTCCTTATTTCGGGAATACATTATGATTCCATCAGCAAACCAGCTGTTTCGTCATTACCATACTGTTATTGCACATTCAGCTCGTGCGATGCAAGGGATCGGTATTCCGGTTTTTAGCACCGTGTTTCGGTTTAAGACGGCTCTTTCTGAGGACTAAACCATGAGCAATCTCTTCCACAGGGGCATGCCCATAGCGACGGCGGTAGGCACGGGCGAAGTAGTTTGCATCTGGCATGCCAACGGTGCGGGCGATTTCTGAAACGTTAAGTTTACTCCCGAGGAGCAGGCGTTGCGCATGTCCTAGACGAAGAAAGGCAAGGTACTCCATAGGAGGCCGTCCCACGATGCGTCGAAAGATCGTACAAAGATGACTCTTACTAAGCTGTGTGACGTCGCAGAGGTCATCAAAGGTGATCGGCTCCGCATAGTGCAGATCGAGATGATGCTTGGCCACGCGAACCGCTCGCATGGATTTCCCGTACACCGCTTCCGCAGCGGTCACCTGCGGCTGCTGCCCGAGCAAATGCCGAAGGATCGGCCATAGCAGAAGGTCCGCCGTCCGCTCTTCATGTCGCAGGCGTTCGAACATGTCCGTAACGAGGGACAGCACAGGCCGGACGTCCCGCGCTGCGCAAACGATTGGCTGGGTGAAATCCAGTTCCGAAGGCGGCAAGTAAGCCAGGCGATCATCAAACAGGTCTTCCTCATAAGCCTGGAGTGGCATGCGTCGATCATTGCGGTCGGGCAGGAAATCGAAATGGATGCAGTGCCGCATGGTGCGCGATCCACCCACAACGGATTCATGCCAACAGGCAGCGGGTACCAAGAGCACGGCACCCGCACGCACTGGGTAGCGAACATCGTTGGAAGCAAGCGTGAATGCGCCTTTTGAAACATACACGAGCTCGCATTCGTAGAGCCGACGACGGCGCTCAACCAGTCGTGCAGGCCAAGTGCCTTCCCAAAAATAGCGGATGATGGGCTCAAACAAAGTCATAAATTATTAAAATAGCAGGCACGGGCAGGAACCGCAACCGCAACTTGGTGCTAATAAACGCAATCCTTCCACATTGAAAAATGCGTGCAAAAGTGTTAACTTTTATCGAAATACAAACTCGACCTTGCCAGCGCAGGAAAATCTAAATGAGATAGGAATTCGTTAACCATGCCTGATCTGCTTCCCTTTCGCCAAATTCACCTCGACTTTCATACCCACGAGTCTATCGCGGGCATCGGAACTAACTTCGATCCTGATAACTTTGCTGACACGTTAGTCAAGGCTCACGTCAACTCCATCAACCTCTTTGCCCGCGGGCACCACGGTTGGATGTACTACGACTCCAAGGCCTTTCCAGAACGTAAGCACCCCCACCTCACACGCGATCTCCTCAAGGAGCAGATCGAGGCCTGCCACGCCCGCGGCATCAAGGCGCCGGTCTATGTGAGCGTTCAGTGGGATGCCCAGCTCATCGACGAGCATCCGGAATGGTGTGTCCACCACGAGAGGGGCGGCACCAATACCAACTATTACGAGCCCGGCTTCTACACCACCCTTTGCGTCAATACGCCTTACATCGACTTCCTCAAGGCGCACGTAAAAGACATCTTTGACTGCGTCCCCGTAGACGGATTCTGGTTCGACATCGTCATCCCCCGCGACTGCAGCTGCCACTACTGCCGCAAGGAAATGATCGAGACGGGCATCGACCCAAGTAATGCCGACGCCCGCATGACCTTCTCCATCCTGGTCATGGACCGTTTCAAACTGGAGATGAGCGAGTACGTCCGCTCCATCGATCCGAATGTCCTCATCTTCTACAACGCCGGGCACGTTGGGCCAGCCACCCGGACCTCCACCGAGGCCTACACCCACCTGGAACTGGAGAGCCTCCCCTTCGACTGGGGGTACACCCACTTCCCCCTGAGTTCCCGCTATGCCCGCACTCTGGGACTGGAGTTCCTGGGCATGACCGGAAAGTTCCACACTGCCTGGGAGGACTTCCACTCCTTCAAGAATCAGAAAGCGCTGGAGTTCGAATGCTTCTCCATGATCGCCCAAGGCGGCAAATGCTGCATCGGCGATCAACTCCACCCCAACGGCAAGATCTGCGAGCATACCTACGACCTGATTGGCAACGTCTACCGCCAAGTCGCCGAGCGGGAAGCCTGGTGTGAGGGAGTCACACCGTTGACGGAGGTGGCTGTTCTCTCCCCCGAGGAGTTTGCAAAGACCGCCCAACACGAAGCCATCACGAAGGACATTAAGGGGGCGACTCACATGCTGCAAGAACTGCGCATGCAGTTTGATATTGTAGACACCCAGCAAGACCTCTCCACCTACAAACTCCTCATCCTGGTCGAGGCCATCCCCGTAAATGAAAGCCTAGCCAAGAAGATTAGCGACTTCATCGCCAAGGGCGGCAAGGTGATCGCCAACCACCGGGCGGGGCTCACGCCGGAGGGAGATCGCTTCGCCATCGACCTGGGGATCAACTACAAGGGAGAGGACCCCTGGGACGTTCCCTTCGTCAAGCCCGCTGCCGACTTCGGTGCTGACCTGCGCAATACGGAGTACGCATCCTACCAGACCCGTGGCTACGAGAAGAAAGACGAGATCCGAGGCACCTTGATCGACGCGGCCGACGGTGCACACGTCATCGCCGAGATGGTGGCCCCCACCTTCAACCGCACCTGGGATCACTACTGCAGCCACCGCCACGCCCCCACCACGGGTAAGGTCTACGCACCGGCCGTGGTCATGACCGAGAACACGAGCTACATCAGCCAACCCATTTTCTCCCTTTACGGTGACTGTGCCCCGCAATGGGCGCGGCAGCTTCTGAAGGGCGTCCTTGACCGGCTGCTGCCCGAGCCGCTGGTGGTCGTCGAGGGGGTGCCACACTCCCTGGTCGTCTCCGTCATGCACCAGCCAACACACACGGATTCTCATGGCCGTATGCTGGTTCACCTCCTCAACTACATTCCGCGCCGCAACAACGACAAATGTGACATCGTCGAGGACGTCATTCCTTTACATGATGTTCGCATCTCGCTGCGGGCATATCAGCCCGTATCAAGTGTGCGCCTCGTTCCGGAAGATGAGTCACTAGACTTTGTGAAAAAAAACGGACGGATCTCTTTCACTTTACCTCGAATTGGAGGGTATCAGATAGTCGAAGTCTACTGAAAGCTACCATGCCACATCTTAACATACTTCTCATCTGCACCGATGAAACGGTAAAAATGTCTGTGGCGCATCCTGCACCAGTAAGTGGATCTCCATCATGGATAAACTTATGGGATGCGCAAAACTAGGTGCTCAAAGCGAACCGTTGGGCGTCCATTTCGAACTTGATTAGCTCGCCGGTAACGAACGCCCTGAGGTTGTCGATGCAGACTTCGTGCGTATGTGGATGAAAGAAATCATGCAAGCTCCTTCCTGAGGTAATTCAAATCTTCAGTTGCCGTGGCAAGCAATTGTTCAACGTCTTGCACGTTCTCTATGACGCCGTAGCAAAATTCGATGGAAAAGGTTCCGCAAAAACCAGCATCCTTGAGAATCTCGACACGGCGAGGGGCGCACCCTTTTTCGGTTAGCACTGAGTGGACGTGCGTGATGGCCGACCCGAAACATTCGATCCGTTGAACGAGATCAGTCTCGTCGTCACCAACGAACCCATGAACGATGATCTCGACCTGGTCCATGATCGGAGCGAGAACGGTCGGCGCCTTGTTCAGGTCTTCGAGGACGGTGTTGGCGTGACACTCGCAAAGCAATCGACAGCCGTCAGGGAGTTCGTCCCGCCAAGCCATCAGATTGCGGCGATAGACATCCACCTGCGCGGGTTCATTGCCAAAATTGAATTTTACCGCACCGACGTCGAGATGCCGAGCTAGCTCTGCGGACGCGCTGCGTGCATCAGCGGAGTCGTCGTCGAACCCGCAATAGGTATTCAGTATTGGAACGGGAACTGGACCGTTCCGCAGCGCGTCCCATTCGGCGCGATCGGCCAGAAGCAAATGGTTTTCCCAGAGCTCGATCCCGTCGAAACCGGCGTCCACGATGCGTTGAGCCCAGTCGCTAACCTTGAAGGAGGGCTCCCGGCTATTCCACCGGTTCTTTTCCAACAATACCGTTGCCAAATATATAGGGTACGAATCAGTCATTTAGGCTCCTTTAATACTATGAGATATCAGCTCAAACTGTAACCTCATTGCAGTTGATATCAATATTTATCTGCTGGAAATATAACTTCACGGTCTCGAAATGGTTCCGCCATACTCGGCTTATAGGACCGCGACGTGTTTCCTGTAGGGCGGATATCTTGTCCGTCAATAGTCCAGGTTTCACGGGCAGACAAGATGTCTATCCTACGCCAGAGAGGCCTTAACAGTAGAAACTATATCGTGCCCTTTGCCGTAAACTGGATCGAAAATAACCACGCCGTCAACGTTGCCGAGAACTGCTTCGAATCTGCCACGCGTTGACTGGCATAAAAATCTGACCATCGCAAAAGAGTGACAGCTTCACATCAAGACGATACCAACTCGAAATGGGGCGCACCACAACCCGAATTGCACGTAGCGTCCCGTTGCCTTGGCCCGTTCGACCTCGGCAATCAGTCGCTCTACCTCAGGATCGGACCCGGGAGTCACCATCTTCTCAATGAACTCGTCCTGTTTCGTCCAATCATCTAATACGATGCGACTATCGTGCGCACCACCTGAGGCGAAGTCCCATGACAGGCCCATTCGACCGAGGTCAATCGGATTAAGCATAAACACCTTGATGACATCATCCACAATTACCGGCCAAAATTGTCTGATAATCCATGCATATTCACTAGTACTACCAACGCTCGCCATCGCGGGCAAGAATATTCTTGCACAATTCGCAAGTGAGGTGTTTAATGACACGTCGTTGCGGGAATATACATTGAATCAGGAACCGCACACGGTGTGATCCTGCAGACGGAGATGACGATATATGAGTGTGACATTCAAAGACATTGCAGACAAGGCGGGCGTATCGTATTCAACCGTGTCACGTGTGATCAACGATCATCCAGCCGTGTCGCCTGACGCCGCCGAAGCGGTACGGCGCGTAATGAAAGAGCTTAACTACCGCCCGATACCACCCGAGCAGCGTCGAGGGCCGATACGCGGCACACCACGCAAAGATCTCACCGGCACCTTTGCCCTTCTTTTTCCCGACACGGATGAGCGCGCTGTGCGCACACCTCTGAGTGCGGCGCTGACGCATGGAATTGAGGACTACCTTTACGAACAACGCATGAGTCTGATGGTGACGCATTTGCGCGACGACCAGCGCCTGCCGATCTGCCTCGAAAAACGCCAGGTTGACGGCGTCATCATTCACGGTGGCGAGATGGCCCCAACCATGATCAACCGCCTGCGCAGCTTCCCGGCTATATGGCTCTTCCAAGCAGGACGCCGCATCGACTGGGCCGACCAGGTAATGCCAGACAACGATGCCATCGGCGAGATGGCATTTGACTACTTCCGCGAGCGTAATACCAAAGGCGTTATCGCGGTCGACTTTAAAGCGAAGCACGTCTCTTTCCGACGCCGTACGCAAGCCTTTGTACAAGCTGCTGCAGATACAGGAACGCCCTGCAAGGTGATCAACACCTCAGATAATGGTGCCCTACTCCGTGCACTCAAAGCGAAGGCACATCCCGACGCCATTTTCTGCCCAGGCGACATAGGCGAAGCGGTCGCAATCTGCAACACCGTGCGCGAAGCAGGATTCGAACCCATGCGCGATATTGCCATCATTGTCTGTGCAAACGACTCCGCCCACCTGCGCAGCATTCACCCCGAACTCCCGAACATCGACATCCAGCCCGAAGCCCTTGGCCGCACCGCCGCCGAACGCCTCATCTGGCGTCTCGACAACCCAAAGGAGCCCACCCAGCGCCTCCTCATCGCCCCACGATTGAATGTGATCGAGGACTGTGCCAAAACGCAGTAGGCATGAGACCGGAAAGCGCCCTGTTGCTGCCGGAGTTGAAAGCGACGCTGATCGGCAAGTAGGTTCCAGCTTTGAGCAGTCCCACGTGTGCATCATGTGGCGATACGATTCTGTCGAGACTGGATACTCGCCGTACTGAGGAGCGGCCGAAGCAACGAGCCCCATTCCTCCCGTGGCACCTTTAGTAAAGTGGAGCACGAGAAGCCGCGTGGTCCCATGGTAGAACATTATCTGGAATCGCCTAATGCAGCCCGCCATACTTCACCCACCATGATAATGCATTGCAACGATGCACATGGAAGGTCCAGAAGGACGTAAGGAAACACTACCGATTCGGGTAAGCATATGTACAGGCGCATGACCATCTCTTTAGTCGGGCTCATCAAGTCACCGCCCAAGGCAACGCTGGTCACGTTCCGCTAGCACGGATACTGCCGGCCGGGCGAACCCGGAGGGACGACACTCCACGCTGCAGGAATCCCAGGCGACGGGCTATCCCAACGATCTACCGGTGAACTTCGAGTTGGACGGGCTGACACTGAAATACGCGAGCGCCCAGCCGGGAGTCGATCCAGAGTTCGCGTTTGCGACCGAAGAAGTGGCTGAGGTAAACGGAACCGTACATCGCTGGGAAAGTGCGGGCGAACTGACCGTTCTGGGCGGCGTCCAGCCAGGCCCCGAGTGTGTCCTGGAACTACGAGGCACGGCAGGGCAGCACGTGCGTATAGGCGGCGGCGCCAGCCAAGCCGGTCCGCGTCGGTCCGGCTAGCGTGGCAACGACGCCGAACGAGTCGAACTGGTGTTCGGCAGAGACGTGGCAAGTGAAGATCTCGACAGACACGTTGGAGGGGGGCGTAGCCGAAGCCTCTCTGGTGGTGGACTACGTGGGCGACGTGGCGCGAGCCGCCGGCTCGCGATGTGTAGGGATGAAAAGAGACGCAAGCAGGGTGAAATTTTGTCTCGATGCACATCAACCGACACGGTCTTTTCACGTCAGGGCATTTGAGTCAACGCTGGTCTACCAAACCGAAAATACTAGACAGAATGCGCTTCATCTGCTTTCCTATGCTTGATGAATACTACAACAAAACAAAAGGGTCGGCACCCAAAGCGTTCGTCTTTGAGTGGTAAGTCGCTGTATATCAAGGTAATAGGCAAGAAGGATCTGAAGCGGTTCAAGGAATTGGCTGGCAAATTTCACTACATGGGTGAAGGGCATGCTGGCGGCGATACGATGCGAATGGTCGTGGAGTCGGATGGTGAATGGATTGCTCTTTTTCTATGGGGTTCGGCGGCTTATCGCCTGAAAGACCGCGACACGTTCATTGGTTGGAGCGAGCCCCAGCGCGCCCTGCGCCAGAAGCTTATGGTGCAAAATCGTCGCTTCGTACTGCTTGTCGATCGCGGGGCTCATCCGAATCTGGCATCGCGTATTCTCGGACAGATGATTCGTGAGCTGCCCTCGCTCTGGCTTAAGCGGTTTGGATATGAGCCCCTCTTGGCCGAGACTTTCAGTGATATCGAAGCACGCGAAGGAACTTGCTACAAAGCCTCTGGCTGGCTGGCACTGGGAAAAACCAAAGGCTATTCGCGACATCGCGCCGATTTCTATGTGCCCAACGATCGCCCCAAGAAACTATGGATACGAGAGCTGCGCAAGGATGCCTGCGCACTGCTCCGATCGCCCCAGCTTCCCTCTGAATGCATGAAGGGCGCCCAAAGCGATGCGGATGGGGTATTGCCCCTGAAAATGCCACAGATTGAATCACTGCATGAAATGCTCAGCAAAGTAAAGGATCCGCGAGCCGGCAATAGCGTATTTCATATTGGGGCCATGCTTTCGATCGTGGCGATGGCCATACTTAGTGGGCATCGAAACATAGTGCAGATCGTACGGTTTGCCGATCGGATAAAAATGCAACACCGCATAGCGCTCGGGCTGCCTCGATTCGAGAAAGGCTCAAGCTACCGCAAGGTACCATCCTACAGTGCCATCTATAATCTCCTGCGCCAGCTCGATGTCGATGCATTCTCCGAACGCCTTAGCCTTTGGCTTCAGCAACACACCGGCAGCCTGCCAGCCGCCCTCGCGCTTGACGGCAAGTTCATCCGTGACACGGTTGGAATCGTTTGCCTGGCCGACCACGAAACGGGCGTGCCTCGTGCTATGGCTAAGGCCTCGAAGAAAAAAGGAGAAGGGCAAGACTGTGAACTCAAAGCTGCGCAACGGATGATTCGCCGCGAAAAAGATCTGAGCAACACCGTGATCACCGCCGATGCCTTGCACTGTCAGCGCGAAACGGCACGCGACATAGTCTCCCGTGGCGGAGAATTCATCATCCAAGCCAAGGGAAATCAAAAGGCAGTTCGCAAGCAGGCCGCCCTCAAAACCAAAGACCTCTCCCCCTTTTTACCCTGACAGAAAA
>CAZNWT010000033.1:0-39764 GCA_964576795.1 uncultured Victivallales bacterium | reverse complement strand
CCTCGAACAATCTGAGCTTGTTCATAGGTCGAACTGGATCCCGTGAACGGTTACATAAATTTTTTAGCTCAGCAATGTCTTTCGTAAAAAAACGTCAGTATTTTCCAAACCTATTCAGAAGATGAACCGAGGCTCACGTCCCGTATTGGCGAGGATCTCCCATCCTCGCACAGCATTGCCGTAGCCCTGGGCACGCATCACCAACCCGTCCGCATCCATGGACTTGCGGCTCATTTCCCAGCGCAGCTTATTGCCAACTCACACAAGTTGAGCATTGAACCTACGGCAAAGGTTCCTTTGCTTTCGGTAATCAACAAGACCCCTTTGCGTCTCAACCGCTCCGTGATACTGGAAATGAGATTTAGTGCAAAAAAAGCCCCGACCGCATAGTTGCGTCTCGGGGCATCGTTACTGTTGATCAGCGAGTTTAGAGGTCCAATTCGCCCATCCAGTTTCCATGAACATTGCAATGCTCAACAACCGTCACCTTGCCGGAACCGACTGCCAGATGCATAGAGGTGGCAGGCTTGCATACCTCGGGGGAGAGCCAAACGCGCGAAATGAATTTATAGTCGAGGTAGTAGTCGAGATAACCAATGAAATGCTTGGCATCCATCACATGCTCAATCTCACCGACTGTCGCGTGCACGTCGGTGCATCCGACAACCAAACCACACCCGGTCTTCTGTACAATTGGAATGTGCTTTTTGTCACCTTCTGTCAGATTCTCCGGATCCGCAGGACGCTTGATCGCATCCGCATTCTCCTGAAAAGCCGTCTTCGGCGAGCGACATACCAAACAAGTTTCTGGTGCCGCGTTGAATTCGATGTGGCCACACACTTTACATTCAAATATCGTCATACTATTCTCCTTAGTTCGACCTGCATTGAGATCTTCATAATGTCACTCTTTAGGGGGCAGTTTAGCAAACCAACCCTAGACTGCAACCCTATATCCACACTTTTCCACCTAATCATCACTACCCCCGAGGAGTCCCGCCCGTAGCAAATAGTAAACCATTTGCTTTCGTCTCAGCGATGCGCTAAGAGAAGCCTCATGAGTAACGTCTTAATAACAGCGAAAGGAAATATGATGCGCCTTATGTTACCCCTCATTATCGGATGCATTGCGACTGGAGTAGTGGCGGGCAGCGAGGATACGAATCTAAGTACACAACACGACACGAACAAGACGGTCGTCGCTGAATGGACGACTCAATGTAAAGCCAATTACAACGGCAATCCCGATGTCATGCTCCGCCCGGGGCTAATCGCCAATCGCAAAACCCGGCAGGTGGAATTCTTTGCAGAAGCTACCGGCATTCGGCCTGATGAAATCCTTGAATTCTTTTTGATTGGTGAGAAAAGCGGCAACGACTACGAAGCTTTAGCCATCGCTCTGACTGAACCTATTCATATCTATGATGCCATGGTTTTTATCGGCATGACCCCCGGCAGAGGGGTTGACAGCGCCAAACTTCAATTCTGGCCAAAGGGCGAACGCATTCATATGACCATCGATAGTCATCGAGCCGAATCGTTAATCATCGACTCCGAAACCGGAGCCCCCCTTGTTTCCGACGGATTTATTTTCATCGGATCAAAGTTCATTTCGTCAGAACCGCCGGAAGATGCCACAACGCTGGCCGCACAGACGCGATCCCCTTATGCCATTGCGGCAAATTACAACGAGGCCGAAGCGCTATTCGACGTGCCCTACTCCGCCCCTCAGACAGCCGTCTACTCGAAACAGATGTTGAACCCTGAATATCAGTTTCAAAAGGGAGCACGACTTTCTGTGATGATTGAGCCAGAGTACAAAAATGGAAAACAACGCGTCCAGGAACTCGAGCTCGTTGTCGAGCGCGGAACAAACGCAGCCCCGGCATTGATCAACGCCAAGCTAACGCTAAAAACATCCGGTGACAGCAACTCAACAACCGTCTACGCGCTACCAACGTTGCTGGCCCAACTGAGCGCAATCGTCGATGCCGGTCACGATCCCTTTGTGACCCTTCGCTTTGGAGATGAGGTCACCATTGGCCAACTTCATGATCTGGCTCAACTCCTTGGCGCGATCGACAGCGAAAAGGGCATCCGGATCGAACCGCCAGTACCAGGACAATTGTACTACAAAGCCTTTACTCCCAATGAGGACTATCGTGATCGCGAAGCCCGCTTTCTACAGCCGTGGGAATTACGACTGACCCCGTCCCCCTCGGGGAGTGTCACAGGGACGGTAACGGAGATCACAGAAATATGGACGCAGGGAGAGGCAAAACCTAAAATTGAGACCGAAGATCATGCCGTCACGGATCCAAATTCCGTATATCAACTGCTGACTTCACGCAAACCCGACGTCAAGGTTGTGTTGGTCTACGCCCCCGCAATACTCACACACTCCCAGCTTATGACATACCTCGAACCCGCACGAAAAACCCACCCCTTTGTTCATGTGTATGTTGATCCCTAAGGGGGTATGTACTTCGCTCAAGCAGGTACCACCTGTTGTGCTCTTTACATACGTCGGCTCACGGAATGCATCCGGTGAGAATCGTCGGAGTTCTCGGCAAAGGTGACGGATTAGTTAAAATCGAGAATGTTTACGAGGCAGTTCACGCTGAAGGAGAGCCGAAGCCACCAGACTACATCGAGAACTTTGCCGTTAACTCCTGCGGAACTAACTCCCTCGTCAACCTTGCCGAGAACTACTTCGAACTATTCGACGTGATGGTCTTTGAGGACGAATACCACCTATTGCGGGTACTGGAGTCAAGTACATACCCCCTTTGATCACTAGCCGTTTTCTTAGTATTTTCACTCCTTGGTCAATTGAATATTAGGGAGGGTGCGCTCAAGTTTCACCGTAGCCTTGCGCGCCAGCGCGTGGATTCTCCGCTCTGTGAGGCAATGGTCATCCACCGGCTAGCGCCGGAGGCTACACCTCGGAGATGTGTGCCTACTTGCCATTCTCTCGTTTCCGCCTTGTATTATTCGGACTTCGGCGAGCTCAGTCGCGGCGCGAAGGTACGACGCCGGGAATTGAGCGGCCAAAAATCATTTTTTTACGCATCACGCTTCGCCCTAACCCCCTACCCGTGCACCTTATGCCGAAGCCTATATTCGGACGCAGGAATTTCCATAGCGTGCGAAAAGCGGCGCGAGAAATAGAGCGGATCCTCAAAGCTCAACGCATCTGCGATCTCCGCAACCGTCAAATCTGTTTCCACAAGCAGCCGACACGCCTCCCGCATTCTCAGGTTCATCACGTAACGCGCCGGCGGCGTATGCACATACCGCTCCCAGTAACGCCGGAAAGTTGACGGTGATAATCCGTGCGCTTGAGCCAGAGCATCAAAGTCGTGATGATCCAAGTAGTGCACTCGCACATATTCGCGAATCTCGCGAATTACGGACTCGTCACGCCCCATGGGCGGACGATTCTCCCCTAGGCGACTTTCAACAATCAACAATTCACAAGCGCGATCGATACGATCCGCCATGCCTTCCACATGAGGTGTCTCCAACAGCCTCAACAGGCGCCCCACCTGCTCCCTCATCGGCATTGCGCGGCGTACGTTCCAGAGCGGCTTACGCAGAAGCGCCAAGTTTCGCCTGCACAGTTCATCCAATTGGTCCGCTGAATAGATAAGCGATAGCTCCTCCCACGTCTCCCAGTGTCCGCTGGGGCCATAATCCATCAATTCCCCCGGCCACTGAATAAAGACGCACGGAGCCTTAACAACCGTCATTTCGCCGCGGAATCTAAACGTGCCACCACCAGATAAAATGAAAGAGAAATTGAACGTCTCAAAAGCGCGACACTCATGCTGCGTCTTTAACCCGTTATAGGAGAGAGACTCCAACGACAACCCAGATGGTAACCGACGCGGAAACGGAGCCATGTGAATGAAAATATCGTCCATGTGTTAGAGCATAATATCCATTGTAATTAAGTCAACGTAAACCTAAATTGACAAGAATTAGCATCCGCAATGGTTTGCGGAGAAATATTGGCAGAGACGTCGACAACCACAGACTGAGGACAAATACACCCATGGCAACCAGTAAAAAAACGAAAACAAACAGCAAAGCAAAACCCGCTAAACGCAAGTCAGCGCTTGTCGTCTGGGGCGGATGGGATGGACACACGCCAAAAGAATGCGCCGACGTGGTCGCGCCATGGCTTAAATCTAAAGGCTATCGGGTTGTGATGTCGGACACACTTGATATCTACACCAACAAACGTAAAATGCGGGCCTTCGATCTAATCGTGCCAATCTGGACCATGGGCGAAATCTCAGGCGAACAGTGGCAGGGCCTACACGATGCCGTACTGAACGGAGCCGCTGTGGCGGGATGGCACGGCGGAATGTGCGATTCCTTCCGGAATAATACGGGATACCAATTCATGACTGGCGGACAGTGGGTTTCCCATCCCGGAGGCATCATCCGCTACAAGGTGAACATCAGCAACGACAAGGACCCCATCACGCGAGGACTCAAGGATTTCTGGATGAAGTCGGAGCAGTACTACATGCATACCGACCCCGGCAACGAAGTTCTGGTCACCACAACCTTCAATGGACGTCACGGCGACAGCCCGTGGATCAAGGGCACTGTCATGCCGGTTGTCTGGAAGCGAAAATACGGCACGTCACGCATCTTCTACTCCTCTCTCGGGCACGTCGCCGATGAGTTCAAGGTGCCAGAAGTGTTTGAGATCGTGAAACGCGGCATCATGTGGGCCATGGGCGAGAAAATTGTTCCGGAATATCAGTCATAGGTGTAGTACCAGATTGCATCTGGTATCCCGGGCCTCCGGCCCGCCCTACGGACGGGCGGGCAGGCAAGCAAGAATACGCCATACAATGACACGCTACATGAAAAAGAAACAAACTCCATTGGAGATATGAATCATGAAGAAGACGAATGTTGCAATTGTCGGGTGCGGAAATATTAGCGAGATCTACTTTCAGAATCTCTGCACCATCTTTGAGAACATCAACGTAAAATCCTGTGCGGATCTAGATCCTGAACGCATAGCTGCTAAAATTGAGAAGTATCCCGAAGTCCAGGTGGGGACGCTGGAAGAGATTCTGGCTGATCCCGAGATCGAGATCATCGTCAACCTAACCACACCGCAAGGCCACTTCCCCGTCGCGATGCAAGCCGTCGAGGCCGGCAAGAGCGTCCACAATGAGAAACCGATCGTGTTGACACGCGACGAGGGAAGACAGCTTCTCGCCGCTGCAGCTGCCAAAGGCGTCCGCGTCGGCGGTGCGCCAGACACATTCATGGGCGGCGGCATTCAAACCTGTCGCAAGCTCATCGACGACGGATGGATCGGCGACCCCATCGGCGCTCAGGCCTTCATGCTCTGCCACGGCCACGAGAGCTGGCACCCGGATCCCGAGTTCTACTACAAAGTCGGCGGCGGCCCCATGTTTGACATGGGGCCCTACTATCTGACGGCACTGGTCTCCCTGCTCGGTCCCGTTAAGCAGGTCTCAGGCTCCACGCGAATCACCTTCCCGCAACGGACGATCACGAGCGAAAAGAAGTACGGCCAGAAAGTTGACGTGGACGTGCCGACGCACGTTACCGGCATCATGGACTTTGCAAGCGGCGCCATTGGAACGATCACGACCAGCTTTGACGTCTGGGCTGCAAACGTGCCATGCATCGAGATCTTCGGAACCGAGGGCTCATTGAGCGTGCCCGATCCGAATGGGTTCGGTGGCGTACCGAAGATTAAGCGCATGGGAGCCGCTGAGTGGAGCGATCTCCCCCTGACGCACGGCTATGCCGAGAACGCCCGCGGGATTGGTCCAGCCGATATGGCTGCTGCCATCGCCGCCGGTCGCCCACATCGCGCCAATGGCGAGCTCGCCTACCACGTGCTCGACATCATGCACGCCATCCATGATTCATCTGATCAGGGGCAGCGCATCGCGTTGGAAAGCACCTGCAAACGTCCGGCCCCATTGCCGACCGGACTGCTAAAGGGAATGTTAGATTAGAGGAGTTGTGAGGCGGGGCGGGGCGCCCCACCTCCAGAACCCCGAACAATACATAATTTTCAATAATGGAGCCGGGGGGCCCTCCCCCCGTGTATCGAAGAAAAACAATCGTATAGGTCATAAACACCACCGATTCATACCCCTAGAGAAGGACACGGAGAAAACGATGTCAAACAAACCCAGAGTAGTACTCGTAGGCTGCGGCGGCATTGCCGGCGCATGGTTGGGGACAGCCCCCGTCAAGAAACAGGTTGATATTATCGGGCTCGTCGATATGCGGGAAGCCGCCGCTACGGAGCGGGCCGAAGCATTCGGTCTGCCCAACGCAGCCACAGGCAGCAACTTGGCAGCGATGCTGAAGCAAGTCCAACCAGATGCCGTATTCGACTGCACCATCCCCGAAGCGCATTGCGAAGTAACTCTCACCGCACTACGGCACGGCTGTCATGTTATGGGCGAAAAACCCATGGCGGATACCATGCCAAATGCGCGCAAGATGCTGCGGGCTGCAGAGAAGGCAGGGAAGCTCTATGCCGTCATGCAAAACCGCCGCTATCAGCCCGAGATCCGCCGACTGCGGCGTTTCCTGGATTCCGGTGCCATCGGCAATGTGACCACGGTTCATAGCAATTTCTTTATCGGCGCCCACTTCGGGGGCTTCCGTGATGAAATGCAGCATGTGTTAATTCTAGATATGGCGATTCACTCCTTCGATCAGGCACGCCTGATCACGGGTCAGGATGCTGAGGCCGTCTACTGTCACGAATGGAATCCGGCAGGCTCGTGGTACAAGCACGGCGCATCCGCGGTCGCCACATTTGAGATGACAGATGATGTCGTTTACACCTACCAGGGAAGCTGGTGCAGCGAAGGCTGCAACACCTCCTGGGAATGTGACTGGCACATCATCGGCGAGAAGGGCTCCGTTCTCTGGGACGGAGGCGATAGTTTCAAGTGCGAAGTCCCTCAGGGGAAGACCGGCGCAATTCGGAAGCAGCGAGAACGCCAGATTCCAAAGGGCTGCCCAAAGCACTTAACAGGAGGACATGCCGGGGCCATCGCCGAGTTCGTCGCCTGCCTGCGCAACGGTGGCATCCCGGAAACCATCTGCACGGACAACATCAAAAGCCTGGCAATGGTTCACTCAGCCGTGCGCAGTGCCGACCAGAAACGACGCGTCAAAATCACGCTTTAGAAATCATCCGAACAGGATCTAGATAGTCACAGAAAATATCAGGAGATACCCCATGACCAATGAAGCAAAAGCCCACACACCCGACATCCGCATTGGAACTCTCGTCAGCGCAGGTATGAAATCACCAGATTACATCAACCAAATTCTTCCTCACGGATTTGAGTCTTTCAGTCTGACCTTCTGGCAGACCTGCGAAGGCATCAACTTCAAAAAACTCGCGAAGGAAGTGAATGCGGTACTCGAAGGCAGCAATGCCGTCATCTCATCACTCGCCATTTTCGGCAATCCGCTTGAGTCAGAAGCCACCGACAAAGAGACGCTCAAAGGTTGGCGGCAGTGCATCGACAATGCGCATCTGTTCGGTTGCGATATCGTCGCTGGCTTCACGGGGCGCCTGCGCGGAAAGCGTATTGACGAGAGTATGAAGACCTTCAAGAAGGTCTGGACACCTCTAGCAAAGCGAGCAGCCGACAAAGGCGTTCGCATCGCGTTTGAAAACTGTGACATGGGCGGCACGTGGGACTCCGGCGACTGGAATATCGCGCACAACCCCACTGCCTGGGAAATGATGTTCGATGCCGTTCCCGCCGATAACATGGGGCTGGAGTGGGAGCCTTGCCATCAAATGGTCAGCCTGATCGACCCCATGCCACAGCTTCGCGAATGGACAGGAAAGATCTTCCATGTACACGGAAAGGACGCCACCATCCACTGGGATGTGGTTCGAAAGTACGGCGTCCATTCATCCATGCATGGTGACATTGCTCTACCCGGCCAGGCGCAGGCCGTGCCGCCGTTTGCCTACCACCGCACCCCCGGTTTCGGAGACAGCAACTGGACCGACATCATTTCAGCATTGCGTCAGGCAGGATTTCAAGGCAGCATTGATATTGAGGGTTGGCACGATCCGGTCATGAACGGCGAACGCGAGATGACGGGGCAGGTACAAGCGTTGAATTATCTCAAGGATTGCCGGGGGAATTACGTGTCGAACCCGGTGGTGTAAGCTTTCTATATACCCACAAGTAGGGTTGGACAAGTTGGCGAGAGAATCCGCAGTGGGTGAAACGAGGATGGTGATGAATTCCTCTTCGTCTTTACCATAATCTTTGCCTTAATCTGCGCAGAAAAAGACGAGGGTAAAGATTGCAGAATCGTCAGAAAAATGGAGAAGTTTCCAACCAAAGGTATAGTCAAAAAAAAAGGAGATGGCAATGAATCGAAAACTACGCATGGGAATGGTTGGCGGAGGCCCGGGTGCCTTTATTGGTGATGTACATCGCAAGGCCGCGCGTATGGATGGCGGCATTGAGCTGGTGGCTGGCGCGTTCGACATCAATCCTCGCAAGAGCAAGGAGATGGGCCGTGAGCAGTGCATCGACCCAAAGCGTGCCTATAATGACTACCCGTCGATGATTGCCGGCGAGCTGGCCCTGCCGGAGGACAAGCGTATTGATTTCGTTTCCATCACCGTACCGAATAACTGGCACTTCCCCATTGCTCGGGACTTTCTACAGGCAGGTTTCCATGTTATGTGCGAGAAGCCGATGACCATGACGGTCGAAGAGGCGCTCGAACTGGAAAAGATCGTCAAGGAAACGAAGAACGTCTTCGGCCTGATGCATAACTACACCGGCTACCCCATGGTGAAGCTTGCCCGCGACATGGTGCGACAAGGCGACTTGGGTAAGATCTACAAGATCGTCGTACAGTACCCGCAGGGTTGGTTGGTTCGCCCAATTGAGCGGGAGGGTCAGAAACAGGCCTCGTGGCGCACCGATCCGAAGCAGAGCGGTGCGGCAGGCTGCATGGGTGACATTGGTACGCATGCCGAGAACCTGGCTGAATACATTACCGGCCTAAAACTGAAAGAGATCTGCGCGGAGCTAACCACCTTCATCAAAGGACGCAAACTTGAAGACGACGGCAACTGCCTCCTACGTTTCAACAAGGGCGCCAAAGGCATCCTGCATGCCAGCCAAGTGGCAATTGGTGAAGAAAACAATCTTGCCATCTGGGTCTATGGTGAAAACCGAAGCCTGGAATGGCACCAGGAGCATCCGAACTATCTCTATGTGAACCAGATCGACGGACCACAGGAAGTCTGGAAACGGGGCAACGACTATGTTGCAGCAAAGAGCGCTGCGGCAGGGCGTAATACGCGCTTGCCAGCCGGTCACCCCGAAGCGTTTCTCGAAGCCTTCGCAAACAACTACTGCAACTTTTCCGATACCATACGTGCAAAAATTGAGCGCAAAAAAGCAGATCCGCTGGCACTCGATTTCCCGGGCGTAAAGGACGGGATACTCGGCATGCAGTTCATCGACGCCGTAGTTAAGAGCAAGGGCCTCTGGGTTAAAATTAAATAAAGGAGATTTACAATGGCACGACCCGTAACACTATTCACAGGACAATGGGCAGATCTGAAGCTGGAAGAGGTAGCCAAGATGGCTGCCGACTGGGGTTATGATGGACTCGAACTCGCGTGCTGGGGCGATCATTTTGACCCGGCACTTGGAGCAAGAAGCAAGCGCTACTGTGACGACCGCCACGCTCTGCTTGAGAAGTACGGCCTCAAGTGCTGGTCAATCTCGCACCACCTTGCCGGGCAGCTCGTGTGCGACAACATCGACGCGCGCCACTACCAGTTCACGCCCCCCGGCGTAAAAAAGGACCCAAAAGCAGCACGGGCTTGGGCCATCAAGACGATGAAGCAAACCGCCAAAGCCGCTGCCAATATGAACATCAAGGTTGTCAACGGCTTCACCGGCTCGTCCATATGGCATCTGCTGTACTCATTCCCCCCCGCCCTGCCGGGACAAATCGAAGCCGGTTACGAAAACTTCGCCAAACGCTGGACGCCGATTCTCGATGTCTTTGCCGACAACGGCGTAAAGTTTGCGCTCGAAGTCCACCCCACCGAGATCGCGTTTGATACGGCTTCAGCCGAACGCGCGCTCAAGGCAGTCAACAACCACAAGGCGTTCGGGTTCAACTACGACCCGTCGCATCTTGGCTACCAAGGGGTGGATTACGTCGACTTTATCCGACGCTTCAAAGACCGCATCTTCCACGTCCACATGAAGGACGCCTGGTGGGGCCACGGCGACGGCAGCGTGGGTGTCTTCGGCGGTCACACAGACTTTGCCGATCCCCGTCGCTACTGGGACTTCCGTTCGCTCGGACATGGCGACATCGACTTTGAAGAGATCATCGTCGCCCTGAACGACATCGGCTACAAAGGGCCACTCTCGGTCGAATGGGAAGACTCGCGCATGGATCGTTGTTACGGAGCGGAAGAGTCCTGCACCTTTGTGCATGCTGTCGACTTCCCATCGAGCAACATCGCCTTCGATGGCCAGTTCGACCGGTAAGAAAAGAAACAGGTGGCAAAGAGAAGGGCGTCGAACCTAACGGTTCGACGCCCTTTCATTTTGATCTATGTGATGCTACCAGCCGAGGACTAGGCCGATATTGATCATGACACCAGTCAGGTCTCCGTCAAAATCAACAGTCACGTCAGCATCAGGAATCTCAATCTCATCGGGCTCAACCATAGTCTGCTTCACTTCAGCAAATATGCCAGCCTGATCCGAGAACATGAGGCGAGCACCACCTACAACGTAGAAACCCACAACGTCTTCAACATCGACATCAGTGCCATCTTCATTTTCAAATTCAGGCATAATGTAGTAACCAATACCGCCGCCACCATAGATAACGATACGGTTTTCAGCCAAGGGCAACTGTCCAAACAGACCCACTTCAATCGGGACGATAAAAAGGTTATCTGAAGGATCATCATCGAACTGATTGAAGGCCGTAAGACGGAATTCAACCCCAAAGTAATCGGATACATTTGAATCCACTCTGATGCCGCCACCTATACCAGTCTGCCCAGCATCACCCGCATCCCAAGTCGAGTAATAAGCGGAAAAGTTTCCAGCCATCACGCTAGTCGCCAACATGAACCCCATCACACCTACGATGAATTTTTTCATCACGATACCTCCCGTTTTGGTTTTGTCGGTCACACCATGTGACAAACGTAATCTATGATGAAAGTCTAATTTCCCCTAAGCGTGTCGTCAACAGGCTAAATACACTTTTTTTCGTCGAATCCCGCCAACAATTATAGATCGCAAACACTACTGAAACTTGGTGTTGCTGCAAGATGAGATCAGAGAAACACCGCCGGTCAAAACTCTTCAGCTTCGCCCCCGCCTGCTGATGCACAAATGACCTAGAGAGTACGTCCAACTCGACCGACAGGAAACCACCTTCACCAATAACGGCCCCCGATAACCTTGTATCGGAGGCGGGGGGGCGATACAGGGCGAAAAAGGCGGGAGAGATCGAAAAGCTACCGCGACCGCGGCGACCCCAGTAATGCCTGCTTCTGCTGCTCGCGACCTCGGGCAGACTTTTCGACGTAGCAAAGCTTCCCCGTGAAGGGGTCCTTCTCGGTCCAGTACATCAGCGTTGAATAGGTGGATGGCGTCGGCGTAAACACCTGCACCTGTTCTGGACGCGTGTGCAGTTCATCGGCGGCAAAGCGCTTCAAAGCCTTCATATCCTGCTGCGTACAGCCGGGATGTGCCGCAATCATGTAGTATGTCAAAAACTGCTTCTTTCCTGCCTTGCGAGAGAGCGCATTGAAGCGGTCGCGAAAAGCAAGCAACGCTGCTTTGCCCGGCTTTCCCATCGCCACCAGCACATGGTCTTCGGTGTGCTCTGGGGCAACCTTGAGTTGACCGGATACGTGGTGATTAACAATCTCCCTGAGATACGCATCGCCATGTTTATCATCCGCCAGTATCAGATCGTAACGAATGCCAGATGCCACAAAAACTCGCTTAATCCCCGGAACGGCTCGGAGTGCTCTCAGCAAAGCAATCTGCTTCCCGTGGTCCACACGAAGCCCTGAACACACTTCAGGAAAGATGCAACGTTTATCCGTACAACTTCCCACGGTATCTTTGCGAGCACACTCAAACCCATACATGTTAGCCGTGGGACCTCCAACATCCAGGAGCGATCCCTTAAACTGTGGATGCGCGGCAATGCGTTCTGCCTCACGCACAATAGAGGCCTGGCTACGCCAGCGAACACGCCTCCCCTGATGCACCGCAATTGCACAGAAATTGCACTCGCCATAACACCCCCGGTGAGTCGCTATCGAAAAACGAATCGTGTCGAGCGCACGCACCTCACCCCCTGTAGCATAGAACGGGTGGACCCCGCGCTCATAATCCAAGTCGTGAACCGCATCCAGCTCATCTCCAGTGAGATAGGCCGCAGGTGGGTTCTGAACCAAATAACGCGTATCGTGCTTTTGAAATAAACGAATCGCCGTCACAGGATCATTGTTCTTATAGAACGTGTGAAACATTTCCGTAAAGACCTGCTTGTCAGCAGCGACCTCAGAAAATGGAGGCAACTCAATGCACCCCTCTAAATCTGGCGCACCCTCGCACCGGAGCACGCGGAACGAGGGCGTCTCACCCCCATTGTTTGCATCATCACAGATGTCGCCTGGAGGGACTTTGCTAATGTAGCACAGCCCTCGTAGCACCCTCGGATCGCGGCCATCTCGTAACGCGTCGGCAAGCTCCACAACCGTTCGGTCTGCCATTCCATAAAGCAGATAATCGGCCTTGGCGTCGAAAAGAATCGAGCGGCGTACCTTGTCGGACCAGAAGTCGTAGTGCGGAATCCGCCGCAGACTGGCTTCGACCCCTCCCAACACAAGGGGAGACGTTGACTTGAAATGCTTCCGGATCAGGTTGCTGTATGTGATCGTCGCACGATCGGGTCGGCGATCATTAACACCGCCCGGCGTGTAATCATCCCGCTTACGCGGTCGACCAGTTGCCGTCCGGTTGGCAACCATGGAGTCAATGCATCCCGCCGTCACACCCCAGAATAATGCAGGCTCGCCTAATCGCGAGATATCGTCGCCACACGTCGGATCGGGTTGCGCAATGACGCCAACGCGGTAGCCGGCGTTAACCAGCACGCGCCCAATCACAGCAAGACCGACAAATGGCGAGTCGATATAGGTATCGCCCGTTACCAGAATAATATCGAGCCCAGCCCAGCCCCAGTCCTTCAGTTCATCGCGTGTGGTTGGCAGAAACATGGCTATATCCCCTTTATCCGCATCAGTAGACGCCTATCTCCGAGAGGTGTCCATCGGCCTTTGACCGCCCGCGCTTTGCGCGGCGTGCCTCTCGGAGATAGGCACATACTGATTTCTACATACCGGTGTTAGCATGATCGACTCGTTTCGGCAGCCGATCGCCCCGCCAACCACCCCGTTGAGAACGCGGCCTGCAGGTTATAGCCACCGGTGTCGCCATGGACGTCCAGAAGTTCGCCAGCGATATAGAGGCCGTCGACTAGGCGTGACGCCATGGTGCGGGGTTCGATCTCTTTCATATTGACTCCTCCCGCGGTCACGATCGCTTCACTCAATGGGCGGGGTTCGCGAATGGTGAGTCGAAAATCTTTGAGCCACGTCAGGAGTCGCTTGCGTTCATCAGCCTTGATCGTGCTCCCCGTACGCTGCCCCTGGATACGGATTGCCTTGAGGCACGGTCGCACCAACTGCCGCGGCAAGAGGCCGCGCAATACACTATGCATGGGCTCTGTTCCTCGCGATGCAAAATCTCTTAGCAAACGGGCTTCCAGTTTTTGTTCGCCAAGAGCGGGCTTCAGGTCAAGCGACAACACAACGTGCTTTCCCACCCGAAGCGCATCGACGACACCGCCACTGGCTGTGAGAATCACCGGCCCACTAACACCGTATTCCATGAAGGTCAGTTCACCGAACTGCTCATCGACTCGTTTGCCATCTACCAAGACCCACACACGGACATTGCGCAACGTTAGGTTGGCCATCTCGCGCGCAATCGGCTCACGCGTTTCCAGTGGCACCAATGCCGGACGGGGTTCCACAATCGTATGCCCGACCTCAGCAGCAAGCCGGTAGCCATCACCGGTTGAACCGGTCGCCGGATATGAGGCACCACCCGTTGCCAGGACAACCGAGCGCGCTGCAAAAGTGCGTTCACCGCATCGCACCCCCCGAATGACGCCTGACTCTACAATCAGGGAGTCGACAACTGAACCCGGTCGCATTTCAACGCCCTGCCGGTTAACCCACTTTACGAACGCATCAACAACATCCGTGGCTTTGCCACTAGCCGGAAAGACTCGCCCACCGCGTTCGGTGACAAGCTTGACACCAAGCGATTCAACAAAAGCCATCACCTCATCAGAGAAATACCGTGCAAATGCCTGCCGCAAGGATGGGCCAGTGGAACCAAAATGCGCGAGAAAATTCTCAAGATCGGCGACGTTCGTAACATTGCACCGCCCTTTTCCGGTAATACGCAACTTGCGCCCCGGTCGCAACATCTTCTCGAGTAGGAGCGTACGCGCTCCGGCTCCTGCCGCTTCACCAGCAGCCACCAACCCAGCCGCACCCCCTCCAACTACAATCGTATCCCATGTTTTCACCGCTATGCCTCCTGATGCGAGAGATTACCTCATCGGGCGGAGGGGCGCAACTGCATGCGGTGCAGCAAGGTCTTTAGTCCTCCCAATACGAGAGGACAGTTGAAAGGCTAATGCCCCCGCCGACTTGGGTTAAGCGTCCGAGAGAGCACCTCCTATGCTCCGTCAGTGTTCGGTGGTAAACAGGACACATGAATGAAGAACAAGTGACATCAGGACGGCGAGTCAATCGGCACTATAGCGCCGAGGACCGAGTGCGGCTGATTCGTAAACATGCGACCAGCGGGTTTACGGAGGATGAGCTCGCTTCGTGGTTCTGCCAGTGACTCCGATCATCTCCGCAAGTCTTGATGAAAATATGCCGACTGGTTCAGTCTTAGCAAGTTTCAACGTCCAGAATCAGCCCCTGCAGCCTGATATCCCGAGAACTTGAACCGACATACACTTCGTAGGATCCGTTCTCTACAGACCAATCATTCTTATCTTCATTGAAATAGGCCAGATCATCTGCGGTCAGGTTAATACTGAAATCGGAAGATTCACCAGGCTGTATTTCAAGCTTACGGAAACCTTTCAGTTCCTTCGGTGCACGTTCAATAACTGTCTCTTTTTTACCGACATACACCTGAACAATTTCTTTTCCGACAACGGCTCCGCTGTTTTTTACAGAACCCCTTATTTCAATAGCACCTGATTCATTCTGCACACTCAGATCGCTGTATTCAAACGAGGTGTAGGAAAGTCCGTGACCAAAAGGAAAGAGCGGCTCGATGTTTTTTGCATCATACCAACGGTAGCCGACAAAAATACCTTCATTATAGTACACACTGTCAGCTTTATATTCCCCGACCGTTGCAGCCGGAGTATCTTCAAGCTTCTTTGGAAAGGTAACCGGCAATTTACCAGAGGGATTCACTTTTCCGAAAAGAAGATCAGCCAGAGCATTGCCAGATTCCATACCGGCATACCAGCCAAGCACTACAGATGAAACTTTGTCAATCCAAGGCATCTCAACAGGTGAACCAGCAAGTAGAACAACAGCGGTATTGGCATTGACCTCGGCCAAAGCTTCAATCACTTCATCCTGCCCGAGAGGCAGCCGCATGTGCGGACGGTCTTTACCTTCAGAATCATCATGTTTTGTCAGACCGCCAACGAAAATAACCGCATCCGCTTCTTTGGCAGCTGTAAGCGCAACATTCATCGAAGATTCATGACTAAGTTCTTCACTTGGTATATTCCAACCAAACTGCAGTCGTTTTCCTTTTATGGATCGCTGTTGCTGCAAAACAAGCTTGTATTGTTTCCCTTCCTCAAGTTCAACGGAAGCGTTCCGGTTAAGGACTTCGGATTTGCACTCCCAGAACTGCATCTTCACTTCATCATCAATACTGAAATTGAAACCCTGATCAGTTTTGACAGTAAATGAATATTCACCGCTTTTGGGTGCTGTTATTGTTGCGGTATATCTGACAAAAAAAGCATCACCGACAATTTCAGGCAGGGTCTTGGTTTCTTCAAACCAATCTGTATTAATCTCCTGATCGGTCCGCTGGAATTTTACATCTCCTTGACCATGGGCTCCCATGAATTCGGTTTTCCAGCCGGAAATACCCGAACCGTCATCCACAGCACCCAGACATTCAGTCGGAATTGATGAGAAGTCTTCCCTCACATCCGGATAACCGGATGCAAAAACAACCTCTACATCTTTTCCACAGGCATTTTTTATTCCTTCAAGTGCCGTTATCTGATATTTGGCCTTGATCTCGGAACTACCGCCACCATAGGCTGACTTCAGTAGAGCATTTTCCCCGATTACTGCAACCGTCTTGATTTTCGACAGGTTCATCGGAAGGACCTGCTTGTCATTTTTGAGCAGAACCATTGCTTCCTGAGCGATGAACCTTGTTGCTTGCTGGTGTTCCAGAGTATTGAAGGCACCGGCTTTCCGGTTCTTATCCTGTAGTCCAACAGCCATCAGAACCCGGAGAATACGGGTAACCTTGTCATTCAGGTCTTCTTCTGAATAGATCCCTTCTTTCAGACCTTTCAGATATTCGGGTCCCAGAAAATGATCACGATTTCCGAGCTCGGTACCCATCTCCACATCCAGACCATTTGCAGCAGCTTCGGCTGTATTACTCACACCATTCCAATCGGAGACAACCAGTCCCTTGAAGCCCCATTCTTCTTTCAGGATATCCTGCAGCAGGTAATGATTGTGACAGCACCATTGTCCTCGAAATCTATTATATGAACCCATTATTGTCATTGCTCCGCCCCGTTGTACAGAAGCCTTGAAACCGGGCAGATACAATTCACGCAAAGCACGTTCCGACATATCAACATCAACTTTAAAACGATTCATTTCCTGATTATTAGCAGCAAAATGCTTTGCACAGGCAGCTACATCATGTTCCTGGATAGCCTTGATTTCCGTAACAGCCATTTCGCAGATAAGATGCGGATCTTCACTGAGATATTCGAAGTTCCGACCATTGAGGGGATGCCGTACTATATTGAAACCGGGAGCCAGAATCACATCCTTGTTACGGTAGCGGGTCTCGGCACCCAGTACATGTCCGAACAAGGCACCCATCTCAGGATTCCAGGTAGAGGCAAGAGCCATCCCACAGGGCAAAGCCGTAGAATAGTCATTATCCCAACCGGCCGGAGCCCAACTGTCCTTGGCAATTTCCTCCCGGACACCATGAGGACCGTCGGAATAGCAGACATCGGGAATACCCAGACGCTCAACACCTGTAGAGGTGAATTTTGTATTGGCGTGACACATCGCCACTTTTTCTTCCAGTGTCAATGAGGTTACAATATCGGCAATTTTCTTTTCGTCAATCGGTCGGTTGTTGAATGAAACAGGTTTCATCTTTTTCTCCTGTAATATGTTGTTAGCCAATCCATACGGTATTGCCCAGACTCATCAGACACGGATAACTCGCGTCTCTGAAAGCACCGCCCGTTTCCCAGACGGTTCACAGCGCATCCGCACTGAAACTGTCGCCGGTTCATCACGTGCGATCGCCATCGCAGCCCAATTCCATGCGCCTCTTTGCGGCACACCAAGCGCACTATTTAGAGCCTATCCGAAAAGGTTCTGTGCCGGGGATGCAGTTCGTTGGGAAGCAAAAGTCAGTACCGATCCGATTGAGTTGACGGCAAAGTTGACGAAATAGTTAGGAACGCTGGAGTTCTCGAGGCAGTTCACGGTATAGGAAAACGGATGGATATGGAACCTATACCGAAAACTTTGCCGTAAACTGGCTCGAAACTAACTGCATCGTAAACTTTGTCGAGTTATGTTGCGTGGACGCGATTTAGGGGCACATTATGGGGGTTCTTCCTGAAGTACGCAACATAACGCCGCTTGAAAGCTTGGTCAGAAACGCCATCAAGGCGGGCTGTTTCCACTGCGCGGGCTCTGTTTCTGTTGTGTTGCTGCTTGCCGGCGGAGGGACTTTGGCCAATGCGGCACGTTTACGTTCGATGCTGACCTCCACGTATTGGCTCGTCGTTCTGATGTCAGCGTGTCCCAGCCATTCTTGAACGAGAAAGATGTCGACATTGCTTTCGATCAGGTGCAACGCGATGGTGTGGCGAAAGACGTGTGGAGTGATCTTGCGGCCTTGCAGTGATGGACAGTGGCAAGCTGCCTCAGCGGCGAGTTTCCCCACCCGTCGACCGAGCCCGTGCCGTGTCATAGGCTGGCCTTTGACATTTAGGAAGAGGTGGTCGGACTGTATCCCTGATTGCTCACGACGGTTGAGGTAATTGGTGACCGCTTCGATGGTATCATCCCGCAGGGGAATGACGCGGGTCTTGCCGCCTTTACCGGTGAGTGTGACGGTAGCGGCAGCGTCGAATCGAATATCACAGATGCGCAGATCGGCGACCTCCTGAGCTCTTGCGCCGCTGTTATATAGTAACGTAAGCAAGGCCTTATCTCTCGCTCCTATCAGTTGACTTGTATCGGGCACCGCAAGGATAGAGTCGACTTCGTCGATCGTCATACTGGGCGGGGGCGTGTAGTCTGTCTTTTTCTGGCGGATGGCCTGGATGGTCTCATTCAGATGCATCAGTTCCGGCGCGCTGTATGCCAGGAAATGAAAGAACGTCTTGATCGCCGCCAGGCGTTGATTTCGTGTAGATGCGCCGTTCAGACGGGTCCTTTCGAGATCATCCAAAAACGCGATAATCAGTTCGCGATTGAATCGCTCAATGTTGAGTTCTTCGGGTTGCAGTTCAAAGTGCGAACAGGCGAAGTTGATCAGCAGTCTGATGCAATCGCTGTAGCTGGCGACGGTGTTGGCGGGCAGGCCGCGTTCGGCGGCCAGATACTTCTGAAAGAATGCGGTAACGAGGTGGCTGAAGGTCATTGTTTTATCTCCGAATGGGTGTTGAGACGCGTGTTAAGGAGGGTTGCGGCATGGCATAAATCTCCCAGCTCCATATGAAGGTAGATCTGCGTGTTGACAATGCTGACATGCCCCATGGCTGTGGCCAGAACGGGCAACATCGCGTGAATATCCCGGCCTTCTTCTCGCCAGAGCGCAAGTCGACAGCAGGCGTAGTTATGACGAAGGTCGTGCAAACGCGGTGAAGGCTTGTCGTTGAATCCGCAGTATTGACACAGGCGAACGAATCCGCGATAGGCCTGTTGAGGGCTCAGCGCCTTATCATAAGATCCAATGAACAGCGGCGAACCCCTCCCTGTTCCGGCATGAGAACAGCGAACGGCCAGATAGCTACTCAGTGCTGTGAGCGTGGAGGGACTTATCGGGACGAGTCGTTGCTTGTTAAACTTGCCCTTGGCCACGTGCAGCACGGAGCGTTGCATATCAATGTCGCCCAGGGTCAAGCTCAGCGCCTCACTGATACGCAATCCGGTACAGTAGAGCAAGCCGATGAGCACACGAATAGCGTGGGTACGGATGCTTTTGGCCGGCAGAACGCTCACTGAGGCTGCCATGATGTCGGCTACCTGCGCGGGGCTGATGCGATAGAACCGCACAACAGCCTTGCGGTGGGGTACGATGTCCTTGGGTAAGAACACACTGTTCGGGCTCCTTGCATGGAGATAGCGGGTGAACTCACGGAGTGAGCTGAGCCTTTTGCACCGCGAGTACCCCTCCAGATGTGCGGTTGTACCGACGTAACCTTGCAGGGCGTCGAGGCTCAGGCACTGGGCTTGTACGCCCTCAAATGCTTCGAACAAGAAACGGTCGAAGTACGAGAGCGTGCGTGCCTGAGAGCTGTAATCGTAGCCCTGCATACGCTTGAAGGCGACAAACTGCTGCATCTGTTCGGCCAAGACGCTACGGAAGTTGATCATCTTGTTCATCGTGACACTCCCGGCCACGGCAAGGCGGCTTGTTGCAGGGTCTGTACATCGGCTTTGGCATAGATCAGCGCGCTGGAGGGGTCTCGATGACCAAGCATGTCAACAAGGTCTTTGAAAGGAACCTTGCCGGTCATACGCACGGCAAATGCATGACGAAACCCGTGTGTACCGTGTGACACGCCTTGCGGCAGCGATATCTTCGAACGCTGTAGGCGCCGTTCAATCATCACCGACAGATACGTTTTACATGTCAGTGCGGCAGCCGTGCTCAGCGTCAGGAATACTTCCGGCAAGTCCGATGGCGGACGCCCATTGGTGATGTAGTCTGCCAGTCGGTTACCAGCCTTAACCGTAAGGTGTTGTACGACCGGTCGGCCTCTCTTGGCGGGAGGGAAGTGAATACGTTCGTTCTGCCAGTCGATATGTTCCAGCCGCAAGCGACGGATCTGGATGCCCCGCACACCATAGGTGCTCAGCAAGCAGATAATGGCCCCGTCGCGTCGTCCCGCTGGGCAACTCCGGTCGATGCTATCCTCCAGAGCGCTGATGCATGAGTCCGGCAACGCTCTTGGAAGCTCTGACATCGCATGCCGTTGCACTGTCGGCACCAACCCCGACAGGTCGCCGGGCATATACTGCTCTTCATAGATGAAGCGCAGGAAGCCACGCACAGCGGTATGCATCGCCTGCCTTGTTCCTGACTCGTGACGCGTCGCGTAATCGAGAAGAAACTCAGTGATCGTTGACGGATTAAGAGCTGCAAAGAGCTCGGCAACGCTCTGTGGCTGCCCGAAATGCTCGAACAGGCAGTCAATATAACGAAGTCTCTCTCTGGCTGTGTCCGCACACACATTGCGGATAGTCAGAGCATAATGACGATACTGCTCACGCACAGCGGGCAGTGTCATCCCGGCACCGTCAATGGACGGTAGTAACATGGTGCACCTCCTTTTCGTGACTTCACCACGATAAGGATAGCGCAAAACGATGCTTCACGTTATGTTGCGTACTTCAGAATGAAACACCATAATCTAGGTATAAGTGGAGCTCACGCAACATAACGCCCGACGCAACATAAGTCGAGAACTACATCGGGGAATTGACGCTCTGGAACGTAGCGGACCGGCCTCAGAAACCATTTCGGATCGGGTCTATTTACATCATGGGTGTTCTAACCAAAAAGTGAGCGCACGAAAACAGCACTGTTTGGGCGTAAAAAGCGGTGGTTCCATCGTAGCGCAAAAAATTTGGGTTAGAAGCGGTATCCTGTCAGTTAGAACGTTCCATCTCATTAAGATGATAAACTGCACACCAAACCGCTGAAACCGGATCCGTTTCAGATGTCGACTTCACCGGGGGTGGCACAACATCGTAGACGCGCATATTCATGAGAAACATATCCGAACGTTCAGGAACCGCTAGCACCGAGAACTTACAGTCATATTTTGTGCTCTTCACCTTTGCCCCCCTTCTGAAACCCTCTCTAATCGCTCAACATAATTTAATACACGCAGATTGTGTGCCATTGCTAGACCGCTATCGACTAGTTTATGTGTAACACGCTATAGAAAAGAATGTTACAGGGTACTGTAATAAGATTGTCACCGGAATGTATTCGCAATTTGGCAAAGAAACCCATCACATGTTCCTCTGTTTCGTGCCAATTTGACTCTAAGTTGAGCGGCTTGAGCAATTGTGTCTCACTCACGATTGAATCATTTCTCAGCGAAGAGACGGCTGATTTCATCGTAGATGACAGTGATATGGAACAAAGCCAGCACCCTCCCCTTGGATACGCGCAAAGACAAACAAGCCGTCGCAAATGCCGTGGTTTTCCTGCTAGGGCCTTACGTAGAGAAGATCACCGGTCAGGTGCTGACTGTTGACAGTGGGGCTTGGGAATCATAGCTGTAGAGCTTCACCCCTTTGAAATTGAACAAAGCGAGTTCTTCGCGGAAGTGCTTAGTCAGCAGTGCTTTTTTTCGACATACATACATTCTCAAAACGGGTAACCTAGGAAGGAAGTCGGTCGGTTAAGCGTATCCAAGTAAGTGATGCGTTTAAGTGTGTGCTTCGCGCTCTCCTACACTTGCTCGGACTCTTAACCGCCACCTTTACTCGGATACGCTTAACCGATCTGCTTCATCAGTCTCTCTGAGTGCCAAAATCAGGTATCAACCACACAATTCCGAGATGAACCAGATTCCTCGACTGCGCTCAGAATGACACCCTCAGGGCTGGATTTCTAACGAATTGACATGCTGAGCTTGCCGAAGCATCTCGCCGAAGACGCTGCTGGGAGTTTTTCAATAGCCACTTAAAGAATCAACATACAGTCACCATAGCTAAAGAAGCGGTAGCGCTCCCGAATTGCCTCTGCATAGGCATTCATAATCAGCTCTCGCCCCGCCAATGCTGAAACCATCATGAGCAGGGTGGATTTTGGGAGGTGAAAGTTGGTAAGCATGGCATCGACAGCCTTAAAGCGATAGGGCGGATAGATAAAGAGACCACTTCTCCCGGAGCATGCGCAGATTTCTCCCTGTTCCGCCATCACCGTTTCCAGCGTACGGACCGAAGTGCTACCGACGCCCACCACACGGTGCCCAGACTCACGCGCTGCGCGAATTTGCAGAGCCGTCGATTCGCTAATCTCATAGCGCTCTTCATCCATGCGATGATCGGAAACGATGTCAACGCTGACAGGACGAAACGTACCAATCCCAACATGCAGCGTAATCTCCGCCTTGCTCACACCCATCCCGGAGAGCTCAGCAAGCAGCTCCGGCGAGAAATGCAAGCCAGCGGTAGGGGCTGCTACCGCACCGGGCTTCGAGGCAAATACAGTCTGGTAGCGCTCGGCATCGGAAAGCTTTCGTTTGTCGTCGGCAACCCGTTTTATGTAGGGCGGCAGTGGCACGTCCCCCTCCTGATCAAGAATCTCAAGCAGCGGGCTGTCGCAGATAAAACGCAACTCCAAACGCCCCTCCTCGCCAACGCCAAGCACCTCGCCCTGAATGCGATCGTTCGCCAACATCAAGCGGCTTCCAACAGCAGGACGACGCGAGGCCCGGCAAAGCACGAGCCACCTGTCATCAGACAACGGCTCCAGCAGCAAAAGCTCCACCCGTCCCCCAGTCTCTGCTTTCCGCCCATAGACACGAGCCGGAATCACCCTGGTGTTGTTGACAACCAACACATCACCAGAATCGAAAAAGCGTCCCACCTCAGAAACCGAACAGTGCTCGAGCGTTCCAGACTCGCGGTGCACCACAAGCATTCGCGATGCACTACGGCTGGCAGCTGGCTCTTGTGCAATCAGCGCCTCCGGGAGGTCATAGTTAAAATCGGATGTGTTCATTCACCAATAATCTTCACAAGCAATCGTTTCCGGCGCTTTCCGTCGAACTCGCCGTAGAAAATACGTTCCCATGGACCGAAATCGAGAGCACCCTCGGTTACGGCAACAACGACCTCACGCCCCATAATCGTGCGCTTCAGGTGAGCATCGCCATTATCCTCATACCCATTATGCTCATATTGGTTGTACGGTTTTTCAGGAGCCAGCTTTTCCAACCAGCGCTCAAAATCACGGTGCAGCCCGGACTCATCATCATTGATAAAGACGCTGGCCGTGATGTGCATAGCATTAACCAGGCACAACCCCTCTCGAATGCCACTTTCCGCAAGACATGCCTCAACCTGACGCGTAATGTTGATCAATTCCCGCCGCTTCTCAATATTGAACCACAACTCTTTTCGATACGACTTCATCGACTGTCTCCTCGCTCTCAACTGACCCGTGCGGGGCGAGGGCGCCCCACCTCCAGCTCAAATAATCAAACTTATCTTATGGTAATGGAGCCGGGGGGACCTCACCCCGCCCTCTCAGCAGCACCCACCAAACCACCGCCCAGATTGCAATTGCCGCGAAACTGATCCCAAGCACTACCCCACCTCCGTGGGCCGCCACAATCAAAACAGCGGAAGATGTCCAAAGCCCACCACCCATAAATGGCTCGTGTAAGAGCTGCTTATAACCAAAGGCAGACGCCGCCTCCGTCTTGCTCTCAGGATCCACGGCTCGGAGCAAGAGCAATCCTGTAGCGGTAACCCCCATAGATTGGCCCATTTCGGCAATAGCCCGTTCAAACCAGCAGTTGGGAAGAACCCGCCTAGCCAACCACATTACGCAAAAGACATTCCACAGAATACCGCCAACCACGATAATCAGAAATGGAGCCCAATTCTGCGCGATGACTTCGATCCGGATCGTGCTGATGGCTGCAACGACCAGAAAGTCCAGCGCCGTGCCGCCGACACGCTGCATCAACCCGTGATCAATCAGTGACACCTTCGCAAAACGCGTCACGCAAAGCTGCACAATCAACCCGCCAATCATACAAAGCGGAAACAGAGGAAACGCGCGCATGATCTTGATATCATTGTCTGCCAATCCTGGAATCAGTAGTTCAAGCTGAATCAGAAGCTGATGCAGTCCATAGCCCATCAGGATAGCAACACCAATAACCGCCACATGTAAGGCAAGAGCATCTATCGAACTGGGAGATACCGTTTGACGACCCGCCTCAGGACGTGCATCCACCGGGTATACCCCACTCAGCGCATAGGGATCATCCCCCCGTACGGCGGCGTGCGCCTTCACATAGCCTTTTCGTATGGCCCAATTCACCAAAACCATTCCCACCACAACAGCCGAAATGAGACCCGCAGTTGCGGATGCCAGGCAGAAATCAACCCCCTCGGCCCAATTCAATTGGACAAAGGTAGGCCCAAGACCACCGGCAGTGCCATGCCCCCCCTCAAAACCAACCGGCACAACGACGCCAAAAAGAGAGGAAACGCCAAAGATGGGTCTGAGCAGCAGCAAGACCAACCCTACGCCAACGACATACTGTCCCCAGGCAACAACTTGGCCGTAGGCCAACTGTGGTGCGGCTCGCTTCCAGACTTGCGCCAGTGGAGGAATGGTAACGCCAAGAAACAGGGCGGCAAAAACCACGTTGATCAGCAACCCGGGAAGACGGCCCCATCCCGCCGTCCACGCCGCTGGAAGATGCGACCCACAAATCTGAATCACAAGCAGACCAAGCAAACCCGCAATTACGGAGGATGGCAGATACAGCAACTGAAACAACCGCACCTTCACCCGCAAGAATTTTCCGAGGGCCACCAGCAAACATAGCCCGCAAAAGGACATTACTATCGACATCACACTCCTTATTTTTGTGCCGCTGACCGTGCCAAGCGGAACTCGCTTATCTACCGCTTGTGCAGCAAAAAAAAGAGCCGCTCGTCCATGAATGACGACCGGCCCTCAATTTGCTCACCAATTATGGTCTAAAGCAGAAACTGAATTCCAGCCAGCGCCGTTTCGGCGCTATCACCCCAGCGGTACTCGATACCACCACGAACATTATGTTGCTTATTCATAAAGTAGTGAATGCCGGCGGTGTAATCTTCTGTTTCGTCGCCCGCATCGGGATCCTGAATTGCGTATTTCCCTGTCAACATGGTTTTGCCAACCAGCAGCCCCGCTTCGACGAAAGCCGTACTTCCTTCGTAAACAGAGCTGTCCCAATCATACCAAGCGCCATTCACGGTCACCCCAACGTTACCCACATCAGTACCCGCCATAAAATCAACTACCCACGCTTCGGAATCGAGGATGCGCGCATCCGCATCTTCGGTTGCCTCAATCAGCGAGGCGCCGCCCTGCTGGTCAAAACCGGCACCTACAGAAAGGTAGCTGCCTGCGGAGCCAAGCCTGTTCTGGCTATAAAACCACCCCGTCTCTGCCTCCCCAACCAAGTTCACCATCATGTGCCCCGTAACGCGGGCGTCCGCATCAGGATTCTTGGTTCCGGTAGCGGAATCATAGCCATCAAAGACGCCCACAGCATAAGCCACCTTCTTTGAAAAGAACTCACCATGGAGCTCGGCACCGTAATCGCGCCATACAAACGTGTTGACAAGCTTGATGGCTTCCACGTTGTAGTCTGTCCCCAGTAGGCTAGCGGCGGAGGAACGGGTTTCAAATGAAAAAGGCAACAGAATCAGACCCGCTTTGACCCAATGCGCTGAATCCATAATTCGAAAATCCACGTAGATATCCTGAATATCGGTAGAGGCATTGGCGGCTCCATATTTTCCAGCATTGTCATTGTCCGTCTCAGCAAAGAAAAGGACGCCATCCATGATCTGTCCAGACAGGATTATGCGACCCCGACGCAGGAATGCGTCTGTCTCTGGATTTGTTTCATCGCTGTAGCTTGCATGGAGCTGCCCCAGAAAAGAGAGTTTCAGCCAGCCATCCTCGCCAACGTCTATCTTGGGTCCAGACTTAGCCGTCCCCGCCGCAAAACACACACCCAAAACACCTAGGAAAACAACCCACTTCTTCATGATCATCCTTACTCTTTCTTGTCTCCTTAAATCAAACTCCCCAGCGAAGGGCCTGAATTTGGCATAGGTTTGCATCTAGGGCAAGCCCCTTCTCCGAGAATGCGGACAAACCCCCAGAGCACAGCACAATAGACCCCTCTATTTTTCGCCCGTTAATACCTCGGCAATATTCAGGGCATGATCCTTCACGCGTCGGTAGGACGTCAGAATGTCGGGGTAGATTAGGTTGTGCAATGGGGTTGCCGTTGCCTCTCCTGCTCTATTAAGGTGTCTCGTGCGCAGGTTCTTAATGGCAAAGGTTATTGCATCGCCATCCACATGGGCTTTGCTCATCAGCCCTGAGTCCAGTTGCACCACACTAGACGTAATCATGCTAGCATACGTCTCAACCTGATCATGCAATGCCAGCAGCTCCGCCGTTTCCTCTTCGGAGAAGGAAATACCCTCACTATCCATTTTGATATGCAGCTTCAAAATTGCGGCGAGGTAATCACTAATTGACTCATATTCGTCCGCCATACGCAGCTGCTGCCGTCCACTGGCGACAACGTCATGTGAAACGTTACCCGAGAGTATGCTTCCAAGAAATTCAGTAACCTCTTTTTGCACAATGTCCAAGACCTCTTCGCGATGAAAAATTCTCCGTATCAGCTTGGTATTACCACGCTTGTCTGTAACCGCATCTCGGAGAAACCCAAACATCTTCTTCACATGACGTCCCATTTCAGCAACCTCATCAAGCGACTGCTGTATACCTATAGCGGGGATATCAAGCATGCGAACATCGAGGAACTTAAGATGCGGCGTCTCCTTTTGAGGAGGATCATCCACAAGCCATGTCACAACTTTTGCCAATACGCCAACAAAGGGAATGAACAAGATTGTGTTTACAACATTGAAACCTGTGTGTGTCAGCGCGATCAAAGTCGTAATATCCGGAGTTTCTCCTGCCTTTGTCACAAGGCCGACCACCCACCTCATTAAATCAAGATAGACGAAGATAAAGGGAATCAGCCAGAGGGTGCCCATGATGTTAAATATGATGTGAGAATAGGCTGCACGCCGAGCGTTAACCGTCGCTCCCAGAGAGGCAAGAAAGGCCGTAATCGTGGTGCCAATATTTAGGCCCAAAATTAAACCCGCAGCCGTCTCGTATTCAATGATGTGGGTCTGGGCTAATGCGATTGTGACCCCCAATGTTGCCGAGGAGGACTGGACAATCATGGTGGCCACACAGCCCACAAAAGCACATTTCATGATGGAGACATATCCCCCAGACCCCATTTGAGCGAAAATCTGCTCAAGCAACACCTTCACCTCGGGCGTCTTGAACGCCCCCCCCATGGTGTGGAGGCCAAAGAAGACCATGCCGATACCCATGATGCACATCGCGGTATATCGAAGACGCTCATTCTTTGTGAATAAATAGACCAGAGCCGATACCCCAAGAATGGGCAACCCGAACTTTCCAATCTTAAGAACAAGAATCCAGCCCGTGATCGTCGTACCGATATTCGCTCCAATAATGACGCCAATAGCCTGGATCAGCGTCATGAAGCCACTATTGACAAAACCCACGACCATCACGGTGGTCACTGAACTGGACTGAACAAGACATGTAACCAACACGCCCACTCCACACGCCACAAACCGATTCCCCGTAACGGTTCCAATAAGATGCCGCAGTCGGCTTCCGGCGACGGCCTGCATACCCTCGGACATATTTTTCATGCCGAGAAGAAAGATGCCAAGCCCCCCGACAACTTTGAAAATGATTTGCATAATAATATGAGCATCCATAATACGTTTCTCCTATACGATTGGTGGGATAGAGCTAGCACATTCCCAATACATGATAAAGCTGAGAATTGTTAGAGTTATGTTAGTCAATTCTTGCCAAGTATCGGGGCGAAGCGATAGAGTGCGCGGGATGAAGCACAAATGGATAATGATAGGGCTCACAGCGTCTCTTGCGTTTTGCTCGATAACCACCACGATAGCAGCAGAATCGCAAGCGAAAGCCGATCGCCAGTTTGAATCTATCTCGCGCATTCTGGAAAAAGCTGACCAACTTCGGGAGGAAGGCAACACCAAAGACGCAGGGGCGCTCTATGGTGCTGCTATCGCGGCCTATCAGGAATTCCACCGCAACTTTCCGGATGCATGGGTTGAATTAACACAATTTCGAACCGCCTACAGCCGCAATCAACTCATGAATCTGCTGGCGGCGCAACGCTCAGCCGCCCTCAAGAGCAGCTCAAAAGCAACCGAAGAACCCCCATCCCCCCCACTCGCCCCGGAGCTCGCAGAAGCCATTTCCAAAGGCATTGAGCTTTGTCGTATCGGGCGCTATGACGAAGCAGAGAAAGCCATGCAAGCCCTGATCGAAACACACCCAAACTGTAGTCCTGCATACCTGATTTTGGGAACCGCCTGCCTCGGCAGAGGCGATTTAGAAATGGCGACAACACTAGTCAAACGGACCATTGCTCTGGATCCCAAGAACAAGGAGGCGCATTACAATCTGTGCCAGCTCTTGATCCGGGCCGAAACCGCTGATTTCGACTCTGCCCGCGATCACTACCGAGAAGCAATCCGGCTGGGCGCAGAGCCCGACAGCGATCTCACCGCTGTTCTCGGCTTGGACTAGGGGGGGGGTACCCGCGCTCACACACACACGGCAGTGCGGTTCATTTCAGGAACCCTCATCTATGAACATAATACTGCTTCTCATCACAGAAGGTCGGCGCGTCATACGCTCCGTTGTAGTGTTGGCCGTCTCGGCCAATCCCGTTCATGAGAGGCCCCAAAAAGCGGGGCAAATTGGCCGAGGACGGCCAACGCTACAGCAATTTTGTGATACGACGGTCTACTCGGAATGCCCTGCCCATTGGGTGAAGACAGTCAAGAGATTCGAGTGTACGAGTATGTGTAAAAGTACGGCCGAAACAAGGAGGATACCGCTGCCCTCGTACTCGCACACTTCGCCGCCACCCTTAACCGGATACCCTTAATCGAACGGCTTACTCGATTCTGGTCCTGGTGTGAGTTACTCTCCCCCTGTTTCCCAGCGGGGCTTATCACAGAGAAACAGTTGATCTGTAGTACCGGCAGGAAGCTGTATCGCACTCCGCAAAGGGATGCTTTCAGGCACCTGCTGATGCAGCAAGGGTCGCCAGGGGGCGGCATCACGTACCGCACGATTAGCGGTCTCGGTTGTGAGATAAATGCCACCCACATGCTCCCACCCTCCAGAGAGCATTTCAACGTCGGCAATCGTCTGTGGCAGGAGAACCGAAGTACGATCCCCATACCACGCGGTCGCCCACGGAATATCCGTAAACAACAACTTGTCATCCTTCACCATCTCACTAACAAAGCGCTGAATAGGAGCATAATAGGGCGGGTATCCACCAAGCGAACCGCCAACCACCTGAGCCACAGTCGGAATGGCGCATGCGACAACCATGGCCCATGTCAAAAAGGTCTCCAGCCCCTGAACAAAGACCTCCTCCCGATCGAGATAGTCCAGGAATGCACTTGTACCCAGCAGAACAATAAGCGGAAAGAGTGCTGAAAAGACAGCGTAAGAGGCCCCCACAAGCGGCGACAACAGCGCCAACAAAACAACAGTTATGAGCGTGAACCCCTTGAACCCGGATATGACAGGATTCTCATAACGATGAAAAAGCGCCACGATGAAAAAACAGATAATGATGCCACCAGCCATGACACCGCGACCCCTGAGATTCTCCGAAACGGAGGAAATTACCTTGCGGCGAATCGCGTAGGCTACACGGTAAGCGTTGAACTCCGGAGCCGTTGTTCGCGCAAGCGTGTCATCAGGAAAGAGAACCGTATCGGACACCGCTGTATACGGCTTGGCCCCGAGAAGTCCAATGTCGCGACCTTGGTTGTGGGCCAACCAGGGGGCAACCAAGCCGCCACAGACCAACAGAAACAGAAGTATGCTAACCCACCGCAATCGCTGAAGCTGAACAGCCAACAAAAACAGCACACCAACAGCAACAGCAATCATGGTGTAGTCTGTCAGCACAGCAAGCGCAACACATGCAGCACTTCCCAACACCATCACCAGCAATTTCAGCAGATGCTCACCCGTAATCGAAAGCTGAACGGCACGCAAAGCCAAACCAACCGACAGGGTGACCGCAAAACTCAACAGCGGGATTGGAAGTCCTGAAACCATTGCACCCAGCGTAACGTTTGACACCAGATAAAAGAGCGTTGCCACCCCCGCTTCCCGAGGCCCAAAAAGGCGCACGCCAAGACGAAAGAGAACAAGCGCGCAGAGCGCAGTTAATCCCATCGCCAGAGGAAGCATCGCCCGATACTCAGCATCGCATCCCCCGCGACGCATGGGGTTGAATGCCGGGTGAACAAGCCGGTAAATCCATGAGAGCAGCAACGGATAAGCCGGAGGATGATGCAAGTCTGCAATCCGAGTCAACTCTACTTTGGATGTTCGCTGCCCCAGATACCACACATCAAAAGGGCGCACACATCGCGTTGTAAAACCGTATCCCTCCGAGAGATTGCGTGCCACATGACAAAGCTCCATAGCCTCCGCATGACGCAGGCCATGAAACTGTGCCGCAGTATAGCCCCCAAGAAGCAGGATAGATAAACACCCATAGAGAAAAACGCGAAGGAGAGCATCCCCCGACACTCTCGGAATCGTTAGTGACATATTGCAACCTTTCCCACACTTAACCGTACACTTCGTTGCGCCCTTCCAGCCATAGGCTGGTCCGCCTGCGGCGGAAACCGCCCCCCTTACTCGGTTTTATCCAGTTCAACGATCTTGACACGAGATGCTCTTGGCTGTTTTCCATCATAAGCATTCGTATCCTAATACGTAATCGTACGCGTAATCCTAATCAAAACGACCACCTTCACAGTCCGATTATGATTACGAGCAGGAGTACGATTACGAAAAAACACACATTTTCTATGACATTCCCACCGACAATAATCTTCGCGCTATTCTCCCCCTGAGCCTTCCATGTCCAGAGACGGATCTTCAGAATCTTCGTATTGCCGAAGCTTACGATGAAGGGTGCGACGGCTAATGCCCAAAACCTCAGCGGCCTTGGTTCGACTCCCCCCCTGCTGCTTGATGGCCGCATAGATCATATTCTTCTCCGCATCAGCAAGCGAACTCTCCGGTGCAACGGCAAGGCTGCGCCCCCCCCCTGCTCCTGCGCCACCATACTTCGCTTCACCTTTAATGCTCACCGGAATATCACGTGCCGTCAGGCGATCACCCCTGCAAAGCACCACCATCTTCTCGATCGTATTACGGAGTTCACGCACATTGCCTGGCCACGGATAGGCCCTGAGCAAATTCACCGCATCTGACGTAATGCTTTCCACGGTCTTTTGGTTCTTCTCAGCAAATTCTGTAATGAAGTGACTACAAAGCATCGGAATGTCATCCGGACGGGCGCTTAACGGTGGCAACATGATGTTCACCACATCCAACCGAAAGAAGAGATCTTCTCTGAACTTCCCTTCCGCAACACACTGCTTCAGGTCTCGATTTGTGGCGGCCACCAAACGAATGTCTACTTCAACCAATTTATCGCCCCCCACCCTTTCAAACTGTCGCTCTTCCAACACGCGGAGCAGTTTCACCTGCACCGCAGCATCAATCTCGGAAATTTCGTCCAAAAACAGAGTGCCTCCATCTGCCATCTCAAAACGTCCTTTACGCTGCGAAACCGCACCAGTAAATGCTCCCTTCTCATGACCAAAGAGCTCGCTCTCCAGCAGATTCGAGGAAAGAGCCGCACAATGCACGGCGACAAACGGTCCATTGACGCGCGTACTCAGGCGATGAATGGCATGCGCCACCAATTCTTTTCCCGTTCCGCTATCGCCTTGAATGAGAACCGTAGCTTGAGTGGGTGCCGCCTGTTTAATCATATCAAACATCTGACACATCACCCCCGAACTTCCAACAATATTTTCGAGGCCAAATTTATCATCAAGCTGCTCACGAAGCTGAACGTTCTCAGCCTCCACGTCACGCGATCGAAGCGCACGCTGCAGCAGCAGATCCAAGTGATCCAAATTCACCGGCTTCATCAGAAAGTCATAGGCCCCCGCCTTCATCGCCTCAACCGCAATCTCAACATTGCCGTAAGCCGTTAGCAAAACTGAGATCAGCGCCGGATGACGGGCCTGCGCCCGCTGCAAGAGCGTAATGCCATCCATTCCCGGCATGCGCACATCGCTCAGCAGAATATCAACCTTGTTTTCCGCCAACATCTGAAGCGCACGATCGCCGCTCTCCGCAAGATCAACGTCGAAGTGACGACGCAGCGCACGGTGCAATCCATCACGCGTATTCTTATCGTCGTCCACAACCAAAATACGAACTTTTGCCGATTCATTTGTCATCAGACGGGTCCTCCAAAACAGTATATGGCATCATAAATCAAGGGTTGCCCGCTTTGCATCGGCATCCTTTGCCGTGAGCAACCGCATCCGACGATCAGCACGTGGCAGATACAGCGTAAACCGCGTCCCTTCATTGGGTTTGCTCATCAATTCAATATGGCCGCCGTGATCTTGTACGATCCGCTGAACAACCATCAACCCCAGACCCGACCCCGTCAACTTTGAAGTGTGATAGGGCTCAAAAATCTGCCCCAGATCCTCTGCCTCAATGCCCACTCCTGTATCCTGGAAAGCCACCTCCAGAAACGCATCCGTACTTCGCAATGAAATCTGTAGAGACCCGCCGTCCGGCATCGCCTGAAAGGCATTCTTGATCAGATTGAAGAATGCCTGTTTGATCTGATCACGATCAATGTTGATCTTGGGAACGGGCTCGGGGGATACAATCTCAATATCAATCTCGCGATTGGTGACCTCATGCCGAAGCAGCGTCAGCGCTTCCTCCAATACGGTTTGGATCAGAACCGGTTTCATGTTGGGTTTTGTTGGACGAATGGCCCGCAGAAACTGCGTAATGATAAGATCCAGACGAGACACCTCGTTGCGCGCCACATCCACAAGCTCCTGCAAATCGCCAATCTCATCCACCAGCGCTTCCGGACTGGGGGGCGGCTCTGGGACCTCTCCACCAAGTCCCTCCCGCATTGCATGCATCTCTCGATCCAAGAGCTGTAAATGAATATTGAGTGCATTCAATGGGTTGCCGATTTCATGCGCCACACCCGCCGCTAGCAACTTCACCGCATTCAGACGTTCGGACTCCAGCACCGAAGCTTCCTGCAAACGATCCTTGGTTACATCACGCAAAATGACAACGACGCCACTCGATTCGATATCATCAGCACTCAACGGAACCACATAAAAACTCACGTAGCGATGCTCGGGATACGTAATCTCAATCTCGCGCGTAATAAGCTTGGACCATTCCCCTTCGTCGAAGTCCAAAATCCGGTCCCAATCAATCTCATGTATGTAGCGCGTGATATGCCGACCCGTTGCCGTCTCAGGGGTGAATCCCAACAGGGTGCCAGCCGCACGGTTTGCGTAGCTCAGCTTTCCCTCGCTATCCATCACAAGAACACCCTCTTGAATGGAATGAAATATGGTCTCCAGAAGACCCCGTTCCTGCGCCAAATGAAGAAAGTGCGTCTGCAGACTCTTGGGATCAACACGATCAAGTCGATCAATCAATTTATCCAGAAACACAGAGCGAATCGGCATAATACTCCTTAGCAATCAGCGACAATATGGCTCACACTACGGTTAAGATTAAGATGGTTACAAGCACAAAATGGCACATATCAAACGGAACGAAATCCTGAAGCCGTATTAAATCTACCCGATCGCCATCTCGGGGAACGAGAACGGGCGGCCGATTATGATTACGAGCAGGATTACGATTACGAAAACTCGTCCACCCACCACCCTCCGGAACCCAGAACCCGGAACTCAAAACCCAGAACTCCCCCCCCCTGCGCTTTGGCCTTTCCCATTCCATCTTTCTGTTTTACGGTTCCCTCTATGAAGCTACTCAAATTCCTGACGGGGCTATTGCTGCTACCCCCCTGCATCGCCCTTTCGCAAGCGCTCTGGGATCTGATTATGGAAATCCACCCGGAATCGGCATGGGTGCTACCCGCGCCCGCAATCGCGCTGCTGGCAGGGCTCGGGCTTTGGCTCGTGCTCTACTACGCCCTGCCCCGTCCCGTTCAGTCTTACATTCTGGCGCACGAACTCACTCACGCCCTATGGGGTACTCTTATGGGGGCCGAGATTTTCAGCATCCGCGTCCACCGTGATCATGGGGCCGTCGAACTCTCAAAGAACAACTTCCTCATCACACTAGCCCCCTACTTCTTTCCCCTCTATACCATCCTCGCCGTAACAGGCTACTACGCCCTTGGCATGTTCGTCGACGTAAAGGCATACCTCCTCTTCTGGCTCGCGACCGTGGGGCTCACCTGGGGATTTCATCTGACATTCACCATCAGCGCGCTCTCGCAGCACCAGACCGATATCCAACAACATGGCCACCTGTTTTCCTATGCCGTCATCTATCTCTGCAACGTCCTCGGAATCTGCATCTGGATCGTCATGGTCACATCCGTCACACTCGAAATGCTGGTCTCGACAATGCAGGAACACATGACGGCAGTCAGTAGCATCGTCTATGAGTTTGCCGTTAAGGGCATTGCCACCGCGCGAGAATTTTTGGCAGACTAGCGAGGCGGTGTTCGAATAAAAGCCTCAAAGATATCGCCATATTGAATTGAAAGGCCCTGAGCACGAACCGCACAAAGAAGGCTGCTGTCATCCCAAGCTTGCCGAGAGATCTCAGATTTCAGATTTCCCAATTTCAGCTTTTCTCTTTTTCCGCCTTACTCTCCGCCGCCTGGCGCAGCGCTTCGCTTTCTTTGAGAAGCTCAATCAAAAGCTGCTTGACAGACCACGTCTCGGACGTTGGCGTGACGCTCGCCCAATGAGGTCGCGACAACGATGATGCACGATAGGAATCCATGAGAGCATGGAGCTCCTTCTCTAAAAAGCCTGACATGACAATACAGCGAGGGAGCTCTGCGGGTTCGCCCGCACGCGATTCTGCCGGCAACCGAGCCAGTTCAAAAAGCGAGAGATCCAGAAAGGCGGTGACAATGTAGATCGCCGGAATATTGGAAAGGCCATTCGTGTCCATCAAAGACCGCAGCGTCCTCTGTTCCTCCACCGAGAATCCACTAACGAGGACAGCCGTCGCCCCATGCATGCGCGCATCCGAATCTCCAACGGCCTGAAATGTACTGTCTGCCTTTGGCATCTCGTGTTCTCCCGTTTATCGTATATCAAGTTTCCAATTAAATAATTCTGACCTCATCGCAACCTTATGCCGGAGCCTAGCACTCGAATCATACGACAACAAGTGATACAAAGAAAACTTGATTCACGACCGTACCAAAAAAGATCCTTTGGAGCATTTTCATCCATCCTCACAACATCCTTTCCCCATATCTTGCTTGCCAAATCCGACCATCCAGCCCATCTTATTTTGCCAGAAAGAGATGCGTTATGGGTAAAAGCAAAGATGAGATCAACTACGCGGTAGCAGACCGCGATCTAAAGTACTATATATTCGATTGGGACGATAACATTCTTCATATGCCAACGCATATTCACCTGGAACGGCGAAACGATCAAGGGGAGTGGGTTCCACACTCTGTTTCAACGTCCGTATTCAGCGTGATCCGAGCCGATCAAGAAAACTACCGCCCTCCAAAGGGAGACTGGGAAGCCGCTTTTTGTGATTTCCGCGATATTGCCGGAAACGTCGAAAACGTATTGCTACGCGATACGAAAACCGCCATTAACCGCGTCGTCAACGGTGGAGAAAAAGCGGGCCCGAGTTTTGAAAAGTTTCGCACCACCCTTGTTGAGGGGCGTATATTTGCAATTGTGACCGCACGTGGACATGGCCCCGCCTCCATCCGCCAGGCCGTGGAATACTTCATCGAAACCGTCCTGACTCCTGAAGAGAAACAGATCATGCTTCGCAATCTGCGAGGCTATCTTGCCTGTTTCGATCCCGACCATGAAACCGATAACGATGATGAGGTCATGACCTACTATCTCAATCACAACCGCTATCATGGCGTCATGTCCCCCCATTTCCGAGCCATGATGGGACAAGCCCCGAGTTCCTCCCCCAACACTGAAGCAGGAAAGCAGTTTGCCATTAAGGACTTTGTCGAACATGTCATCAAAATTACGCGCGCGAACGGAATCGAAAATCCCATTAGTGTGGGGTTCTCAGATGATGACGAAGGCAACGTAGGAGCCGTTGAGTCATACGTGCGCGAAGCCCTTTCTCAAGAATTTCCTGGGATCAAATTTGTTGTGTATTACACCTCGGATCCCGACATGCCAGCAGGCAGAAAAGTTGTTGTCCGGGGCCAGCTCAGCCTGGATCTTTAGTGGCTAGCAGCCTGTCGGACTCAAAAAGACTACGCAATTAAGTGGATTCACGGTTCGTCCTCATCATATCGCCTCTTCTTCGGTCATACCGAGACGAAACCTGTCATCCCGAGCTTGTCGAGGGATCTCAGTACGTGGGTACGGACGAGATTTCTCGACTTCGCTCGGAATGACAGGCATTTTCATATCTTACTTATGCAATTCTGATACCTGATACGAGAAAGCCCCCTACGACGATGCTACCCATGACTATCATTGAACGTGTACGCTCTCCCTACAACGATGTTGATGTATGGGAAACCGAAAGCGGCATAGACTTCGAAGTCGCCGGCGGCACACATGCCACATGGGATGAGCACCGGATTCTAACAGATTACGCATGGGATGCCATCACGGCAGCCGCCCTCCTGCGCCAGAAGGCACCGCCAAAGAGTCTTCTCATGCTGGGGCTTGGCGGAGGCACTGCCCTCCGACAACTCAAGCACTTTGTTCCGTCAATACGGATTACGGCCGTTGAAATTGATAGTGCCATGGTAACACTAGCACGGCGCTATATGCATCTAGACACCCTCGACATCAAAGTCGTCCTGGGGGATGCTTATGACTACATCAAATCCTGCAACCAAACATTTGATGCGGTTGTGGATGATGTTTACATGGGGGGCGAATCCGATGTTTTTCGACCCCAGGCCCACGATGCCCCTCTGATGGATGCGCTCTGCCAATGCCTGAAACCCGGAGGCATTCTGCTAGCGAACTTGGTAACCGGTCATGGCCACCGCCGCACACAATCGAAAGTTCGTGAGGCATTCAAAACCAAGTTCGATCAGGTTCGAACGGTAAAACCGATGAAGGGCTTCAACGAAACCCTTATAGGGGGGGCCGCCGCTCCCCCTTCCCGACTAAAAGAATTTGAATCCAAACTGGAACATCCACGCGACATCGCCGCATGGAAAGCCCTAAAAATCCGAATGCTACCGTAGGGCTCCAATTCAAACGCCCGACCCCGAAGCAAGTTCGGGATGCAAGCACTTGGAAATTGGATATTCCTTGTTCAATATTGGATATTCTGCTTCTGGGACCCTTTTTGGATGGGTTCCAGCTAATCTCGTCTTGGTATATAGCACGTCTTAAGCTCAGGTTGCCAACACTGCACCTCAAACTCGAACGTCTTTGCCAACTCAAGAATGTGGTCTTGCTTCGCAGTGGGAACATCATGCGTGACGATAACACGGGCAACAGGATACTTCGCCGCAATTGCGGGTATATCCTCTAACTGCCCCAACACTGGGTAACTACAGATAATGCGCCCAAACAGATTTCGATCATCATCAAGAAATCCCAGAATCTTCATTCGCTCAAGGTGGGCTTTTCTGTGTACGTCTTGTCGGATGAAAAGCGTTGCGGTATGACCTGCCCCATAAAGCAGCGTCCACCCTCCCGCATCCAAATCTTGGCGACGCTGCAGGATACTCATTGTATCCTGCAATAATCGAGGAAAGGCCCGTACCAAGAAAATTCCGGGAAACGAGGACCCTAGATAAAGAGATGCCACCAAAAGCATCTCGCGCGGAGAAATCCCATAAAACAATTGCAAAGTTGCAGCCCCCACCGCAATTCCGCCAACCAACCAAAACATCAAGTAACCATATTCCGAAATTCGGGCACGGCTCCACACACGGCGATACGTTCTTGAAAAGACAATTGCCAGAAATGGAATCCCCACCCCCACAGGAGCAAAATTCAGCCACACATTTTTAGTGCCATTTTCATTCAAATGCGGACCCAACAGCGCGATAACAATCCACAAGGAAACCGAGAGAACCAAGACATCTATTAACGGATAAAGAATAACAGCCAGCACAACAGAGGTCGGTTTTTCAAGTCCACGGACCGCCAAACGACCGCTATCCCACAACTCAATTTTTGCCAGATGGCGAATAATCACGTAGCTAAATGCCGCAAATGTCGCCATGAGAATACCAGCCCGATGCGAACTAAAAAAAGTGGCAAGCAATCCAGCAGCCATAAGGAAAGCAGCCAAACCATAAAGCACCCCTGCTGCCCGACGCTGAGAAAAGCCTGCATACCGCAAGCGATCATGGAGGTGCTCGCGGTCGGCTGTAAAAAGACCACTCCCGCGCCCTGAGGTACCGTCAAGCAGGTGGCGTACAAAACGGCGCCAAAGTGCAAGAAAGGTGTCCAGCAACGGAATGCCCATTGCCAGAATGGGTACGCTCAACGCCATCAGCGTCGGAGCTTTTGTGCTCGTTCTAAGCGCGAACCAAGCAAGCGTGAAACCGATCAGCATGCTTCCCGCATCCCCCAAAAAGGCCCTGGCGGGATAAAAGTTGTATATCAGAAAACCAATACAGCTTGCAGCCAGAGATACCATCAGCAACGCATCCGAGAGATTACCCGTAAAGATGGCCACAAGCCCCAAGCCCATCGCCCCAATTAACCCCAACCCCGTCGCAAGTCCATCCATTCCATCAATGAGATTGAAGGCATTCATAGCACCGACAAGCCAGAGCACGGTGGCGACATAGCTAAGAAATGGAGGAAACGGGATATAGAGCATCTTTCCGAAATTCGTACCCAGCGCGAACACCAGCGAGGCAACCACAATCTGCCCCAAGAGTTTCCAGCGCGGCGACAACCTGAAACGGTCATCATAAACCCCGAGGGCGAGCACAAGAAAAGACATCAGAACGAGCTCAAGCCAGACATTCAGGTCAAAGGGGGTATGCACTTCGCTCAAGTTGGTGCCATATGTGGTGGTTTGCCTTGC
>CAZNWT010000032.1:0-39768 GCA_964576795.1 uncultured Victivallales bacterium | reverse complement strand
ACAGACAGGACTTTCAAACCGCCAGTTTTAACGGCTTTTCACGCCGCCGCCCACAACGACTTCATTCGATCCTTGTAACAAATCACCCAGATAGGCTACAGGGGTTTAGCCCACCCGCATGCGAACCTCCTAACTACCATGTATTGCAAGCGAGTTTCCTTAATGTATGCGCAAAACGAATAAAATCTATGCATTAGCCTCTCACCGAAAGATTGACACCTGCTACATCAAGAGAGTGCTTTACCCTCCCGCACCCTCTGGAGTCCCACGCCACAGCCACACTTGGGGGGTTCCGGCCCCCCTCTTTAAGCTTGGAGGTATAGCTTAGAATGAGGAGCACAAAGGCCCGTGCATAAGGGGCCACAGGGAAAGCCATCACGGCGCTAGCAGCATGGCTATTGCATCCAAACAAGGCGGCAAGGTGGCTTAAGGTGGCTTAACCTAACAGACCTCCCTATCAGCGGATGTGAATTCAAGAGAACGGAAGAGGACACGAAAAAGGCCGCAAGCCCTTGTATGATGGACTAACGACCTGTATTTAACTGGTAGAGGTGCAGGGACTCGAACCCTGGACCCGCTGATTAAGAGTCAGCTGCTCTGCCAACTGAGCTACACCTCCACACGATAAAAAAATGGAGCGAGCGAAGGGATTCGAACCCTCGACAGCCACCTTGGCAAGGTGGGGCTCTACCACTGAGCTACGCTCGCTCTCCAAAATCGGGCAGTAATTTAACGCATGTAGCTAACAATGCAACCTCTTTCTTCTACTACAGGCTCCTCTCTCAGGGCTATTTCATCTGATACGTCCAGAGTGGGGGTAGTCGCCTTATAGGAAACGCATCTCCGGCCGGGCGTAGCAGCGTGCCGAATCGTCGTTCGCGTTGACGCTGGGGATGCCCTTCGGCTCATACTTGCAACCATCAGATCACAAGCGAGAGGGAGACCACAGTAGCATCCTCGCGAAACTCACATCACGCCGATAGCGCATGCCGTTCTCGATGGCTGACCAATGCCCCCTGAGTGCCGCAAGCCATTACACGCCGCCTTCATTCTGATGACTGACTCTAAAATCCTTGATGCTCAGTTGTACAGACTCCCGTCCCAGATAGTTGTTTACCTGAACGTTAAACAGAATATCAATGGGGGCTTTGAACAGCTTTCGACCGGCCATGCCAAATGCTATCGCATCAAGCTGCGAACCTCCACTGACAAGTGTCATCTTGAGGTGGTTCTTTCCCACAACCCGGGGACGCCCCATAATGCGAACATTTCGCGTACCCCATATTGGAGTTGGGTTTCCCATCCCCAGAGGGCGCAACTGGCCAATGGCGTCAAGCAAGGCTTTGTCGGCCTCCCCAAACGTTATCCAGCCATCAACAACATGGCGTTCTACCAAATCATCATGCTTAATCTGTTCGCGGCACACCGTGTTGAAGCGCTCTCGAAAGGCTTCCATATTCTCGCGACGGATCGATACCCCAGCCGCCATTGCGTGCCCCCCGTGCGACTCCAGAAGATCTGCACATGCATGCAAAACCTCCACAAGATTGATCGAGCCGACACTGCGACAAGAGCCACGGCCCAAGCCATCACCATCAAAAGCAACAACAACCGCAGGACGCTTATACCGACTACACAGCCGTGCCGCCACAATTCCCACCGTGCCGATATGCCAGCCCTCTGACCCCACCACGAGACCAAAGGTTGTGTCTTCCACAAATGTTGTATCAAGAAACGCTACCGCTTCCTGAACAATCGTCTCTTCAATACGCCTGCGCTCACGGTTCGCAGCGTCAAGCTGCCCCGCCAGCCGTTTCGCAATTGAAGGATCCTCTGACAGCAGTAACTTCAACGCCGGTTCAGCACTTCCCAAACGCCCCGCCGCATTGATGCGAGGGCCAAGCAGAAATCCGAGGTGATAGCAGTCAATTTCGGTTCGTACACCTGCAACACGAATCAGCGCAGATAACCCACAACGCGGCGACGCCTTAATCTGGAGCAACCCGTGTCGAACGAGTATACGATTCTCGCCCATGAGCGGGACCACATCCGCCACAGTGCCCAATGCCACCAAATCCAGATAGTCCCGCAAGTCCAGACCATCCACCGCCGCATATCCATTTGCATTGCCATGCTTCACCAAACCATGACACAGCTTAAATGCAACTCCAACACCCGCCAGAACCTTGGCGGCGTCACACTCGCCAAGCTTCGGATTGACAACGGCAATGGCGTCTGAGGGGGGCGATTCCAGGCACTCATGGTGATCGGTTACAATAACGCCAATCCCCAGCTTGCGAGCATGGGTAACCGCAGCGTTCGAGTTGGTTCCGCAATCAACGGTAATAATGAGATCCGGAGACGTCTTCTCAACCGCCTTGGTAAGGGCATCCACCGTAAGCCCGTAACCGTCATCCTGCCGACTGGGGATATAATACTCAGGAGTAGCCCCAAGACGCTGCAACACCAGCACCATCAACGCCGTACTGCTCACACCATCGGCATCATAATCCCCGAAGATCGTAATACGGGAACCCGCTTGAATCGCCTGCCAGATGTGCTCAACGGCAACCAACATCTCTATAATATCAAAGGGATCTGCCAGATCACTGAGTCGTGGGTTTAGAAAACGTTCGGCCTCACCACTGTCGGAAAGTCCCCTTGCCACAAGAATTCGACTAATGGGAAGTGGTAATTCCAACTCGGAAGCCAACGCAACTGCACGAGCTTCATCTGCCTCTGCTGTAATCCACACACGCCCCTCATCATCACTCATATCGGACCTAAACCTGAGCCGGATTCACGGCAAAATCAGGTTTTTTGTCCCGATACCAAAGCAGAACGATAGGCGTGGCCACAAAAACGGACGAATACGTTCCGACAATGACGCCGATGCACAGCGCAAGCGCAAAGTCGAAGATGGCTCCCCCTCCAAACACAAGCAACATCACAATCGTGATCAACGTCGTGACTGAGGTTAGCAACGTCCGGCTCAGCGTCTGATTGATGCTCAAATTGCAAATTTCTTTAAAACTCGGTTTCTTGAGCAATTTGAGATCTTCACGAATACGGTCAAAGACCACAATCGTGTCATTGACGGAATACCCCACAATCGTGAGCAAAGCTGCCACAATGGGGAGACTGATCTGATGTCCCGTCGCGGAGAAAAGACCCACCGTCATCAGAACATCGTGCAATAATGCGACAATCGCGCCCAATGCAAACCCAAACTCAAACCGCCAGGAAATGTAGATAATGATGCCCACCATCGCCCAGACAATTGCCCAGACGGCACTCTTCTTAAGCTCTGCGCCAATCTGCGAACCCACTTCATCTTCCTGAACAATCTCAAATGCAGCATCAGGGAAGCCAGAGACAAGAACACGCTTCACAATGTCAGCCTGTTTCACGTTATCGATAAGATCCACTCCCGTCTTTACCTGAAGCGAGGTCTCAACCTTGCTATCCAACTCCTTCTGATATTGAATCGTCGCCTTATCTACACCCGCCTCAGCCAGCGCCGTACGAAGCGCCTCCATCGGAACCGGCACACCGGATTCTGCTGGCGTAAATGAGAATGTCGTTGCCGAACCCCCGGTAAAATCAACACCAAACACCTGGCCAGGGGCCTGAATAGTGCGCACTACGAGCAGTCCGCATAATCCTACAATCGCAACCACCGAAAGCGTCGCCGCCATGCCGCGCATGCCCACAAAGTCCACAGATGTTTTCTTTATAATGGACATCATCTTGAGACTCTTCATCGGAGTTTTCGAGGCGATCAAACTGAAAATCAGTTTCGTAATCACCAGAGCCGTGAACATGCTAATGATGATACCGCCACAAAGCGTAACCGCAAAACCGCGAATCGGACCGGAACCAAAAATGAACAAAATAACGCCGACCATCAGGGTCGTCACATTGGCATCCATGATCGTCACGAAGGCACGCTCATATCCCGCCTGGATCGCAGCCCATAGCTTCTTGCCAGCGCCACTCTCCTCTCGAATGCGTTCAAAAATGAGAACATTAGCGTCAACCGCCATACCAATGGTCAGCAAGATGCCGGCAACGCCGGGGAGCGTCAGCACGGGAAGCGCAATGGCCCCACCACCGACACCTTTACCCATGCTGAGAAAACCTGCCGCAACGATCATACCCAATGGCAACAACAACATATTAAGCACAAGGGCAATATCGGCCACAATTCCACAAAGCAGATAATAGACCAACATGAACGCGACAACACAGATGCCGCCAATAAATATGGATTTGAGACCACTATCAATTGAGTCCTTTCCCAGACTCGGAGCCACATAGCGCTTCTCTACGATCTTCACACGGGTGGGTAGAGCACCAGAGCGCAACACATTCACAAGACGTGTTGCCTCGACCAAATCAAAGCTACCCGTAATCTGGGCGCGTCCACCATAAATTGGCTCGCGAATGCGCGGTGCCGAATAGAGAGTATTATCAATCACAATCGCGAGATAGCGATTACCATCTGGATCCGGATTAAGCGGTCCGCTGGGAGCATATTTCTCCGTCACATCAGCAAAGCGTTTCGCGCCCTTAACGGTAAACTCAAGACCCACTGCATTCTGGCCAAGACCACTTTGTTCAAGCTTTGAGTTCTTGAGGTCGCGACTGCGCAACACGGGGTGCGTATTAACGAAATAGGGACGATAGAGCGTTCGCTTCTGGATTTCAACGGCCTCAAGCAGAAGCTCATAACTGGGGCTCGGAATTTCGAACTGTCCCCGTTTCGTTAGGAAGGCTTCATCTCGCTCACTGTTGGGAATGTCATCGTTCGGACGATAGTAGGAACGGCCCTCAATTGAAACAATGGAGTAGCCCTCAGGGGCCTTATTCTCGCGCAAAAGGCGTCCCGTCAATTCGTCACTCTGTTCGTGCACCATGCGAAATTCAAGAAAGCCTACACTCAGAATCATCTGCTCGGCTTCTTCGCGCTTGTCTTCACCAATTCCCGGCAGCTGAATCTCAATCCGATCCGCCTTCTTGACAATGCTGGGCTCTTCAATTCCGATCCGGTTAAGACGGTTGCGGAGGACCTCAATCGAGCGTTCCAGTGCACCCTTCAGAGCATCGCTCAGCAGGGCGGCAATTTCCTCTTCAGTGTCCTCCGGCTTAGCATCCTCGCGAATTTCCTTTTCAATTTTTGTTTCATCAACATTAACGACGAAGCTGATACCGCCTTTTAGATCCAAACCAAAACGAACCTTCTCCTCCCAAGGCACCACGCGCGACAACGACAGCGCCAACATGGCAACAAGAAGCAACCATTTCCACCAAGCATGCTTATCCATCTGAACTCTCTCCCTACTTCTCGTCTTCAGTCGTGATTTTGTCGCCTTTTTCCAACACACGGGTAACCGCACCGCGAGCGACTTCAACTTTAACGTTGTCTGCAATCTTAATAATGAAGGTAGCTTCCTTCACATTCGTAACCGTTCCCACAATTCCACCAGCAAAAAGCACCCGCGACCCGCTTTTTAAATTGTTGATCAACGCGCGACGCTCTTTTTCCTTCCGCTGCTGCGGACGGATCATCATGAAATACATGATACCAAAGATAAGGATCATCGGCAACATCATGCCCGCCAATCCACCACTACCCGCCGCACCACCACTACCACCAAAAAGCGCCGCCAAAGGCACCGCGTTCATTGCTTCAAACATCTTTGACTACTCCTTACCAAACTAGAGGGCCTTACTCGTCTCCGACTCATAAGCCTCGAATTGTTCGCAAAATTCGGTGTAAACACCATCTCGAATGGCATTCCGAATCTCACACATAAACTCCTGATACCGATATAAATTGTGAAGGGTAAGCAACCGCACACCCAAAATCTCATCCACATTCAACAAATGCCGAATGTAAGCTCTAGAAAAGGTCTGACAGGTATAACATCCGCATCCTTCTTCAACGGGGCGCGTGTCCAACCGATATGCACCCGCTTTCACCGGATATCGCCCCCGGCGCGTAAACGCTGAACCATTTCGCGCAATGCGAGTCGGCATCACACAGTCAAACATATCCACCCCAGCCCGAACCGCATGCAAAATCTGCGACATGCGCCCCACACCCATAAGGTAGCGAGGTCGCTCAACCGGGAGCTCCTGAACGCCATCGACGATGCCCTTCAAAAGCACCTCCTCAGGTTCGCCAACACTGACGCCCCCGACCGCATAACCATCAAACCCGATCGAGACCAATTCCCGCGCACAACGGAGACGCAAATCCCTAAATTCGCCCCCCTGAACAATGCCAAAGACCAACTGCCCCTCAGAATGAGGCTGTTCCGCACAAATAGCGGCCCATCCTAGGGTCTTGTCCACAGATTGACAAGCGTAATCATGGGTACAGGGATGAGGCGCACACTCATCAAAAACCATTGCAATATCGGATCCAAGCGTCCGCTGAATCGCCATCGCCTCCACAGGACCAAGAAAGATGCGCCGGCCGTCTACGTGGGAGTTGAATTCAACACCATCATCACGAATTTTGCGCAGATTCGAAAGACTAAACACCTGAAAGCCGCCGCTGTCCGTCAAAATAGGGCGATTCCACCCCATAAAAGTGTGCAGGCCGCCACACGCTTCGATGACCTCCATGCCTGGACGTATGTTCAAATGGTAGGTATTACCAAGAATGATCTGCGCATCAAGCTGCTCAAGCTCAAGCGGTGACATTGCTTTCACGGTCGCCTGCGTTCCCACAGGCATAAAAACGGGCGTATCAATAGCCCCATGCGCCGTCCAAAGGCACCCCGTGCGAGCACAGCTCGCTTCGTCAGAGTGCTTGATTTTAAATGTTCCGGGGGGTGTCACTTCTGTCACAACTGAACTCCAATATTTTTTCTGCAAGGGCGTGTAACCCAAATCGAGATTCCTCGACCCCGAAACAAGTTCGGGATGCAAGCACTTCGCTCGGAATGACACACTCTGCGCAGTTGACTTTGCTAAGAGTCTGTCATGCTGAGCTTGTCGAAGCATCTCGCCGCAAGCGCTCTTTCCATTTGAGCAACACGCCGCCAAGTGAAGAAACATAGCGGTTCACCACGAAGAACACAACACAGAGGGCGAAGGATCAAAAAATCCTCACCTTGACACTATGGCACCTAATTAGAGATAATATGTGGGTGTACTTTAGGATCTTATAATCATGAGCAAGCCCCGCCGCCAAACAGCGTATTTCATTCTCGTCCTGCTGATTCTGCTGGTTGTTGTCATTATCGGAGGCCTCTCAGCTGTGCTTTTTAATATGAAGCCGGCCAAACCGCACGCCCTACCACCAAACGCAGGCACCCAGAGCACCCTCCTGACAAACGCGGTTGGTGATGTCACCCCGACAGAGGAAGTGTTGATTGAAATCCCTCCAGAGGCAACGCCAGGAAAAGGCAAAGAAAGAGCGGAAACAAACATGGGGATCATCCCAACTGTTTGCGACGGGTTTAGTTCACAGATACAAAACCGCGATGCATTTTGGGGACCTACAGCATATCAAGCAAGTGTCGAGCCTAACCGCGTATCAATTACGATAACACTTCCAGATGGTCAACCCACTGAAGGCCCCAATAATATCCGATGAAAACAACAAGGCATATTCATCATTCCTGGTTTATCCCCCTCCTCCTCTGTGCTCTGACAGGCATCCTGCTAACAAATCTATCATGGGGTGCCACAGTCACAGTGGAACTTGAACTCGTTGGAGCCAGCAACCAAAGACAGCCACTTCCCCCCAATACGCAACAGCCATCAAGTCACTTCTTGAACCAAGCTAGAAGCGTATACGGCAACACTGATAACATCTCTGATTATCAGCAGCTAGGAAGCTTCGGACAAGTCTATCCGGGGATTTCTGTAGTCTATTTTGGCGACGAACATCATTTAGAATGTGTTTTTCTCCTCGCCACAGGAGCTGACCCTTCTCTAATTCACACTCGACTCAGTAATGTTACGACAGAGGGAACGACAGAAGCTGGAAATGCCGTCCACACGGGCGACGGATTCGAAATCTATCAACACGCCCCAGTAATTTCACGCTCAGGAGCAGGCGGAAACCGTTCCGTTTCAGGACACCTTTCCGTGAACGGAAACGGCGAAAGCTCTATATCGCTCCCCAGTTACGAGGATGAACACCTTGATGAACTCAACCGAACACACCTCAGCGTTATTCCAGGCACCGATACGGTCGACTCCCCACAATACGACTTCTACATGTCGAAATTTGAAACCACAAACGAACAGCTTATTCGTTTTTTGAACGACGCGGAAGCTAACCCCGACAATGCGCGTGGCGAGAATATGGTCTTCGATAAAGACGGAAACGTCTGGATCAATGCCGCTATGCAACCGGGAAGAGACGAAATGCTCCAACTTGACAGGATCCAAATTCAATATAATCCTGATCGTGTTGCAGGCGCCCGCTTTCAGCACACCATGACCGAAACCGGGCGTGAACCCTACGCAGACCACCCCGCCACAGGCTTAGCTTGGTTCGGCGCAGTCAAATACTGCAACTGGCTTACGCTGCAATCCGGTCGTGGCCCTAATGAACTCTGCTATACCGAAGGCACAAATGCCTGGTCCTGGGCGCCGGCAACGGCAACCGAGTGGACCAACGGTCTCTTCTCCGCTGCTGAACGTGAAGCCTGGCTCGATTACAAAGGCTTCCGGCTCCCCATGTTCCGTATGCACGACCCCGAAAACAACAACACAAACATGTTCAACGAGATCCTTAAAGCGGGAACAAGCATGGGAAACACTAACGTAACATTCGGCTTCGGTCGCAATACCGTCAGCGATGTTGACGCCAACACACTTGAAAACACGATGTCAACTAAAGGCGGAGGCACGCTGCCCGTAGGCTACTTCAATGGGCTCAACCCCCTTAACAACACGCGAACACATCGTAACCGAAATCACTACGGAATCCATGATCTCAGCGGAAATGTTGCCGAATGGATCAACGATCCACCCGTACCAGGGGCCCCAAATGCAAGATCCATGTGCGGAGGATCATTCAACGAGCCGGCAACTCCCCTGGATGTTGATCGCATCATCCCCCCATATGCCTGCGAGAACGGTGGAGGATTCCGTCCCTTAACGACCTACATGCCCAGCGGATACACACAAATCAACATCCTATTCTGCTTCCATACGCCAAATGGAACTCCAACAAACCTTGTATCGCGATTTGGCGCCCAATTCGAAACCCGACCCAGTACGCCCGAGCCCCCTGACCTCTCCCCCGGGGGTGCCAGCGACGATACTGGCGATCGTGGTGACGGGATACCTAAACGTCTTGAAGAGGATGACAGTGCCAATGCGAAAAACCCACCCGGCATCATCTATAAGGGCAATGACGATGATGACGACCAGGGGGACGATAATGATCAAGGGGGCGAAGGTGACGATGGCGGCGGTGGCGGTGGCGGTAATCGCGACCCCGACCCCATTATCCCCGATCCCATTATCCCTGATCCCATTATTCCTGATCCCGAACCAACATTTAGACTGGGGCTCTCTTCGGAGAATCCAAACTCAGGGGTTACCTTTGGCATCAGCGTGGCAGATATCAGCGGTGCAGCGGGGGGCGCCACAGCATTTGACCGCTATTACTACTATGGACAAAGCGTAACAGCAACGGCACCCGCAACCGTGGGTGACAATGTCTTCCAGTACTGGAAACGTGACGGCAGCCCCTTCACCACATCGTTGTCAATTACCCTTGAGATGCTGAGTGATCTGAATCTGACTGCAGTCTACCTCAGCCCGGTTCCCCCAATTCAGCGCACACTAAACGTGAACAGTCCCGCAGGGAGTGTCCCGGTTACGATCAGTCGTGAAGACAACAATGGCAGCGGCAGTGGCAGCACGACGTTTTCACGGATCTATGATAATGGCGACACGGTGGTCGGAACCGTACCCGCCACGTTTAATGGCGAAGGATTTCTAAACTGGCGCCGCAACAACGTGCCCTTCTCAAGCAACCCCGACGTTACCGTGACGATGTATAGCGACATCACGCTGACAGCAACCTATGGGGTGGGACCGGCCTCCAATGAACGTCGACTCATCGTTGCCTCATCTAATCCAAACAGTGATGTGCCAATTTCCGTAAGCATTCCAGACAACACCGGACAACAGAACGGAAACACCACATTCGAGCGCCTCTATGATCTGGGTGCGGCCATCACACTCACCGCTCCCGCAACCGTCGATGGCAACATCTTCTCACACTGGCTTCGAGATAGTGTGATCGTTTCGAAAGACCCTACCGTGGATGTGGTCCTACAGACAGACATCAGCATGACCGCCGTCTACGTTGATCCCCCCCCAGACATAACGCTCACCGTTAGCTCAACCCCGGTCAGCGGCGTTGGCATCGCCATCGGCACTCCCGACAACAATGGCGATGCCGATGGATCAACGACCTTTGTGCGCTATTACGACAGCGGAGACTCAACCACAGTAACGGCTCCTGAATCCATTGCTGGGGGATCTCTCATTTTCAACCGCTGGATCATGAATGGCATCCCGCTCACCACCAACACCGCCACCAGCGTTTCGTTGCTGGCCAACACAACCCTTATCGCAGTCTACCTGCCCGTACCGCCCCCCACACCCACCTACGACTTGATTATCCAGTCGCAGGATCCAGACAGTGGCGTCAACATCACCGTCAGCACCCCAGATGAATCGGGAAACATCGACGGCAACACCGCTTTCACACGCACTTATGAAGAAGGTGTCGAAACCGCACTCACCGCTCCCGAAACCGCTCCCGATGGGCATGTCTTCGTACAATGGCTCGTTGATGGACAACCCTACTCCACCAGCCGCACAATCAATATTTCTATGTACAACGACCACACAGTAACGGCGGTTTACGAGCCCCCCTTGCGCCATGTACTGACGGTTCAATCACAAAACCCCAACAGCTCCGTTGTCGTAACCGTCGACCCCGGCGATGTCAATGGACAGCAGAACGGAACCACAACATTCACCCGTCTCTATGAGGACGGCGAGCACGTCACCCTGACCGCACGTAACCCCGCCTTCCCTGGAACATCCATTATGCTACAAGTGTGGCTCGTTGACGGCAGCCCCGTTTCGAGCAATGTCACAATCTCGGTCAGCATGCTGCAAGACCACACCGTAACCGCCGTTTACGGGGACGCCGGCACTGAAGAAAACCACACCCTGACCATCCAATCCGAGAACTCAGGTGGCGGGGTTGCCATCCAAATTTCAGAACCCGACATCAACAGTACCACCGATGGTACAACGGAATTCGACCGGCTCTATTCCTACGGCACAGCCATCACCGCCACAGCACCCGAAATAGCCCCCAATGACAACGTCTTTCAGCACTGGCTACTCAATGGGCAAATCTACACACCCAATCGGAGCATTGACATCTCAATGCTAGGCGACCACACGATCACCGCCGTCTACGACACACCTCCCATTGTGCATGTACTCACGGTTGCATCCCGCAATCCCGACAGCGATATTGACATCGCCGTCAGCACCATCGACAACAACGGGGACCAGGATGGCACCACACGCTTCGAGCGGCGTTACGGCGATGGTGTTGACGTAACACTGGTCGCCCCAGGCACAGCGCCCAATGGCAGAGATGTGTTCCAGAGCTGGGAGCGAGACGGTGTTGACGTCACCACCAACACCTCCGTCAACTTTACCATGTTTTCCGACATTGGAATGACCGCCGTCTACGGTGCTCCTAACACATTTGACCTTACCGTGCGTTCAGAGAATCCAGACAACGATGTCAACATCACAGTCAGCACACCAGACATCAGAGGCAACACCGACGACAGCACTGAGTTTGTACGCACCTACAACCCCAACGAAACAACGACGTTGGTAGCAGAGGAGATATCCAGCGACGGCACCTATTTCCAGGAGTGGTTTCGCAACGGCGCATCATACTCAACCAATCGTACCGTTGACGTGACCATGCTCTCCGATCTTGAAATGACCGCCGTCTACGGCCCCCCTCCCCCCGCTCCCCGCTTTCTGACTGTACGCTCCGATAACCCAAACAGCGGTGTTACCATAGGAGTCTCTCCGGATCAACGCGGACGCGGCGCCGGCGATACAGCCTTTTCCCGGATCTATCAGGATGGCGACACAGTCACCGTCAGCGCACCGGCAACGGCTGGCGGAAACAATTTTCAGCAGTGGATCCTGGATGGAAGCCCGGGGCCCACCAATCTCACGACAACTTTTACCATGTATGCAGATCACGAAATCATCGCTGTCTATGGCCCCCCCTCCGACCCTGAGGATCGCACGCTTGTCGTAAGCTCCCGCAATCCGAATAGTGGCGTCACTATTGACGTCTCAAACCCCGATAACAACGGAAACAGCGATGGCGACACCACCTTTGTTCGCATCTACACCTTTGGGGACAGCACAACCCTAACCGCTCCCGTCCAGGGGGGAACCAATGACACCACATTCCTCTACTGGGAATTGAATGGCTCACGCTATTCCAATGATCGAACGATCACCATTGAAATGCTAGGCGATTTAGACTTGACCGCCGTTTACGGGAACGATGATGAAGTTGTACTCACCGTAAACGCCAAGGATGGTGACAGCGGGGATCCCATCTCGGAAGTTTTCATTAGCGTTGCACCCGTCGACAATGTCGGCAACACCACCGGGGGCACTGAGTTTCAGCGCACTTACGATCTAGGGGTAACGGCAACCCTCACGGCACCAACCACAGCAAACGGCAGTGCATTCCGGTACTGGGAGCGGAATGGCACCATCATATACACAAACCCCGTCGTCAATGTGGAACTGCTAACCAACGTCACCATGACGGCAGTCTATGGCGGCGAGCCACCTCAGCCCACACTGACATTGACCGTAACCTCCCGTGGACCCGATGGCCCGCTGTCGACGTTCATCCGGGCCACCCCAGACAACGATGCCAATGCAGGAGGAACCACCACCTTCTATCGCTTCTACAACACAGGCACAGGGGTCACGCTGGAAGCCCCACCCGCAAGCGACGGGTTCGATTTCGATTACTGGGAGCTCAACGGGGCCCTGTACAGCAACAGTCAGACGATAGTCTTTGACCTGTTTGACAATCAAACCATGACAGCGGTCTACAAAGTATCAGACGACTCACAAAGTGGACTCTGAGTCGGCGTGATCGCCCCCAACCAGGAACACAAACATGATAGTGCTGAATGGCATCATGCTCCTCGTGGCGATGGTAGTCACCCCCCTGCTACTAACGTTGTGCGCATCAAAGCGACGTGAGCTCGCATTCGTGGCAACCACAACGGGGACGCTCTCTGTGGCGCTCAATTGCAGCATCGCCGTGACGCTCCATGTCACCACCACCCCTATCACAGGTTTCACGCTGGCCACCGCCCATCTCATAATTGGATGTCTGACTGCAGCCGTTGCCATCCTGAGAAGACCCTCCCTGCACATACCGCTCGAACCGGACGAGCGGCGCCTGCTCCTGCCCGGTATCGTCATCCTGCTCATCATCATTTTCCCTTATACCCACTTCACCGGAATCGACACCTACAAGTGGCAGGATCTGGCCAGCAGCGTTCGCGTGGAGTCCGCGCTGCCGTGGGTGGTGCACCCGCTCTCACTGCTGGGCTTTACACCGCGCGCCTACCCCAGCGCCTATCCCATTCAGCTCGCCACGATTCAGATTCTCGGAAGACTCGGGGTCGACGGTGGGTTCTTTGTCATCTCCGTTTTCACCGCCTTATTGGGAACGGCAAGCGCCTATTGCCTCGGACTACAGTGCTTCAAACGCCGCCCCGCCATTGCATTTGCGCTTCTGTATGCAATGTCGCCAGTCTTTGTCCGCTATACCCACTGGGCCACAGGACGCGGCCTGTTCCTCGCGCTCTTCCCGGCATTCCTTGCGCTCCTGCTGACACGGCCACGCCTGTCAACATTCCTCGGTGTGGTGGCAACTGGGGCCCTGCTCTGCCTCTCACACAAAGTCGGTATGGTCGCGGTGCCCCTCTGCATCCTCCTTGCCGCGGGATCCCACGTGTTGCCACGACGCAGCAACCGATTCGCCGTGCTGATGTGCTGCGTGCTCCCCATGCTGGCCGCGGCGACGCTCGTAACACCCTCCCTGCTCCCATTCCCCGCCGGTCAGGCCGCCGGACTTGTTCGCTACGGCATCACCCGCTTTGCGTGGATGCTCCCCATGGCCGCCATCGGATTGTGGGGATCCGACAACCTACTGGGGACTCGCCACTGGCGAACCCTCTTCCTACTCTCTCTAGTTGCCATTCCGTTGGCCTACGAACGCCATATGTATGGAGCGCTGATTGCGCTTCCCTTCATCGCGCTGCTCAGCGTTCAGGGAATTCTGGTGTTGTGCCGCCGGCGGCCGCGATGGTCATCTCTCATCCACCGCACGGTGGCAACACTAGCACTGACCGGCGCGATCGGTGTCGTGGTGCATCGCTCCCAAATTGCCACCCCCCCCGCCCTCCGCAAGGCGGCCCTATTCCTGGAGCAACATGATCCACGCGGCCCTTTCCAGATCATCGCTCCTGGTCGGGCACGCACTCAAGTTCAGGCTTACGTTTCGGGCTGTCCCCGAATCGCCATCAGCGCCGGACCCCATACGGCCATCCGCGTGACGCCGCCGCCACGGCAGACTTCACAGTCGACACGCGCGGCGCTTAGCGACTGGATTAGCTATGGGCGAGGCCTCTTCTCCGTCTCGGAAATCAAAACAAGCTGGTATGGAGAGAACCCAACGGCATACTATTTTGTGATTGGGGATCAGGGTACCGCTCCGGCAGGATCGGTTCAGATCTACAGCGAAGCCGACATCACCATTTTCGAGATGGAGAACAAGTAGTGTCACGACACTTACCACTCATAGCCATTGCGGGGGCAATCCTCTTTCTGACCGTCTATGGGGCTGGCATCTACCCCTGGACAGTCTGCGTGGCTCTATTAGCCTTCTCCGTAACCGGCTTGGTGATGCACCGGACCCCCACCTCCCTCCCCCGAAAACGGCAACTCACCCTTCCCGCGCTCTATGCCTCGCTTCTGATCTTTATCGTTATCGTTCTCATGCCACTGCCACTCACGCTCACGCGGCTGACAGGAATTCACCGTTTCGAGCAGAACAGGCGCGTCGTTGAGACTCTGGTAGAGGCAAAATCCTTCGGCCTTGAAACCCCTTCCGTCGTCGCCTTCTCCACAACGCGCAGCCGTGCCGGAACGCTACGCGCACTGCTGCTGTTTGCAACGCTTTTTGGAGCTTGGAATGCAGCCCGACAGATGACTGCACCGCAACGACGGCTATGGCTTCGTCTTCTGATCGGCCTCGGCAGTATCGTCGCCGTTTTGGGATACCTGAGCAAATGGGTCATTCCGCAGGGCGACACGCTCTGGTGGATCATCCACGTTCCCCACGGACTCCCGGGTCCCGTTGGCGGATTCATCAATCCCAACCACTTTGCCGGATTCATTGCCATGCTCGCTCCCATCGCGCTCGCCACAGGCATAGCGGATGCGCGACAGAAACGATGGGGGTACGCCCTGGCCGACGGTGCAAGCTTCTCCATCATGACCCTTGCGTTGCTATTTTCAATGTCTCGCGGGGGCCTCGTCGCCTATGCTGGAGGCATGGGAGTCCTCACCATGCTCTTTTTTGCGCGCAGCAAAGGATGGGGACGGCTGGCACTGACGGCGGCGATAAGCATCATTCTCGGAGGAGCCATTCTCCTCGCGTTCCAGCAGGATCAGGTGCGCGAGCGCTTGCTTTCACTCCGCAGCCCTACCACAACGGAAAGCCTACAGGAACGCATGGCGGCTTGGAAAGATACGGCAGGCATGTGGGCCCGCTACCCCCTCGTCGGGGTGGGTCCAAATGCGTTTCGGGTGACTTACCCACAGCACAGGACCTCCTCCTCTCGTTCCACACGGGACTTCGCCGAGAATGAGTACGTCCAGATCATTGGTGAAACCGGAATCATCGGCATCGTGCTGCTAACGCTCTTTCTGGTCATACTGGTGCGACAGTCCCGACGTGCACTAAAGGAACCGCAGGACGAGGCCGTCGCATCGTGCGCGCTCGCCTGCGTCGGGGCGCTGGCTGTTGCCGCCACCCACGCCCTAGTCGATTTCCCACTCCACCTTCCGCTCTACGCAATCACGGTGGCAACCCTCGTCGGCAGCCTCTGGCCAGCGCAGGACAACGAGGGGGGCTACGACGCCTCAAGGTGGCCGCATATCGTTTCCATTGCCATTGCAACACTCATGTTGGGACTCGGTCCCGCATGCCGCCTAGGCTCTTCCAGACAGCTGAGCGGAGCCTCCACACCACAGATCATCCGGACCCTCACATGGGCGCCCACGTCGGCGCTAGTCTGGAGACGGCTCTGCGCAAAACTCTCCATGAGCCCGTCCGAGCCCGTCCGACGCTTTGGGGAACGCTGCCTGACACAGGCGGCCAAATATGACCCGAACAACTACCCGCTCTTGAGACGATTGGGAGCGGTCCGTCAAGCACTGGGTGACAACCGCGGAGCCAATGAGGCCTATCGCCGTATCGAAGCCCTTCGGGACTGGATCAAACTACCCGTACTACCAGAGGACTAACCATGCATCAACCCATTTTTGGAGCGGCAATCCCGCTGTCATTTGCGCTGACTTTCTATTTGTGCCGACGCTGTCGTGCGCCCATGTGGCTCCTAATGGTGACGCCCCCTGCCATGGCCTTCGGAGCCATCTGGGCCGTCGTTCCAGACATCCCCCGCCTTATCGGATGGCAATCACTCTACACCACGCTCGCTTCAAATCCGCGAACCAACATCTTTTTCTGGCACTACTCCATCGACCAAATCGAGGCTGCCCATCTTGATGCCATGACGCCATTTTTTAACGCCTGTTTTGCACTGCTGGTCGCCGCGCTACTGGCCGCTGCCTGGCGAGAGCTTCATCTGGCTGAAAACAGGAGAACGTAATGGCGCAATCCACACTCCATTTCGCAGTCGGCATGGCAATTGGGAGTGCATGGGCACTCCCTCAACTCTGGTCAAAATGGAAGCAAGCGGCACCGGTTGCTAACGCAATCGCGCGATGGCTCCTGCTGGCTTATGGAATTGGGATCTTCGCCACACTGCCCAATATACTACGCCGCATGACGCATGGTGCAGAATGGGCCACCGGAACCTGGACGCACATCTTCCTCTTGCACCCCTTAATCGAACGCCTCGATTTGCCGAGCATTGCATTGGGTGAACTGGCAATTGCGGCATGTTTCGCCGCACAATACGCCACCATCCTGCTAGCCATCCGCCGCGCGAAGTATACGGAATAGGCATCGTTCCTCCCAGATTCAGCGGAAAACAACAATCAAGATAGCAGGATCTGTACGATCCCCGGGCCGAGGGCGCCCCAGCTCCATTGTCAGCAAACAGACCGCATTCTGCAGAAATGGAGGTGGGGCACCCTCGCCCCGCAGGGTTCACAGCCAACACGCTATTTCGCCATCCACTCCTGAATCAGCGCAACACTACGCGACACTACGCCGCGCTTCTCAGCCACCAACATTTCGGCTCGCTTACCGAAAGCTTGGCGAGCATCGGGATCGCCTAAAAGCACAACCAGTTGCGCCTCCAACTCGGATGCATCCGCCACCTGAACAAGCGCATCCGCTGCAAGAAAATCATCCATAACACCAGGAAAGTTCTCCATGTGCGGCCCCACGATGATAGGCTTTCCGACCATCGCAGGCTCTATGGGATTCTGCCCGCCCCGGTTTTCCCCAAGACTCTTGCCCACAAAAATCAAAGAACCCACAGCATAGTAGTGCTTCAGCTCACCTGTCGTATCCGCCAGCAAAACAGAAGGCCCGGCCTCATCCCCTGTTTCTGTTTTCCCATTCTCAATTTCAGCTTTTTCCCCATCCCCCATGTCCGTGCGCTTGATATAGGACAGCCCACGCGCCTTGATCAACGTCTCGACCTCTTGGCGACGTTCCATATGCCTTGGCACAAGGATGAGCCGTAACGCCGGATTTCGCTCACGCAACCTGACAAAGATATCCAGAAGAACACTTTCCTCCCCCGGCCACGTGGATCCACCCACAAGAAAGTCACCCTCGGGAGACATCCCTGCACCCATCAAGATACGCCGAGCAATGCCAGCACCCGCGGGATCCGGCTGCGCCACATCGTACTTTGCCGATCCCATAACAACGACCCTCTCTTCAGGAACCCCCAAAGCCAACATGCGATCCTGATCCACCGGGGACTGCATCAACAGCCGATCAACACACTGTACCGCACGGCGAAAGAAGGGACGAATCCTGCGATATCCCTTAAAGGATGATTCCGACATTCTTCCGTTAATTACAAAGACGGGGATCTGCGCTTTATTCAATTGACGCAGCAGATTGGGCCAGAGTTCACCCTCTGTCAGCAATACAGCCTTTGGCTGAAGCAGCCGCACAACACGACGGGCAATAAGCGGAAAGTCTGCGGGAAAATAGAGCAGCACATCGTCATCCGACAGTTCTTTCTTTGCCAGCGCATGACCGGTGGACGTTGTCGTCGTCAGAATATAACTGAAGTCGGGAATAGTTTTCCGCATGGCATTGATGAAATGAAGCGCGACAAAGACCTCACCCACACTAACCGCATGCACCCAAATTCGCGGTCGTTTGCGTAGGGATGCCAAAAGTTCGGTATCATAACACCCAAAGCGTTGCATAAACCCCGCACGATACCCCCCCCTACGCCACATCCGTAACAGGAACTTTGGCAACATCAGCATAAAGCCAATGGCAAAGAGCACATTATAAACAAACCATATCAACGCATTCTTCAAAATACTCTCCTCAGCTCCCAAGCCGCTTTCCGCCCCATCCCAATTTCAGCTTTCCAAATTTCAGCTTTCAGGTTTCATCCCTCAGCCCTTCCCCCATCCTAAGCCCTCGGATGCGCATCCTGATAAACCCGTTTCAACCGTTCAATCGTAACATGGGTATAAATCTGAGTCGTCGACAAACTTGCGTGGCCAAGTAGCTCTTGAACACTGCGCAAATCCGCTCCGGCATCAAGAAGATGCGTCGCAAATGAGTGTCGCAATGCATGGGGTGAAAACTCGGAACTCAACCCGGCCTCAGCAAGATACTTCTTCATCATGCGCTCAATCGAGCGCGGTGTGATGGGTTCTCCCCGTTTATTTCGAAAAAGTGGTTTGGCGGACTTGCTCTTACCCTCCCAATGGGCATCGGCACATGCTAGTGCAGCACGGACAGCAACACTCGCGGGACCGCCCAGTGGGCAGAGACGCTCCTTCTTCCCTTTGCCACGGACGGTAACAAAACCGCTTAGCAAGTCCATGTCTTTCTCAGTCAAGGTTGCAGCCTCACTGACACGAGAACCAGTACTATAGAGTACCTCCAAAATGGCTTTATCACGCAAAGCAAAATAGGCATCCAGAGCACCAGGGGACCTGCCCTCAACAGCATGAACTTTTCGCTCGTACACCCGATCGGGCGAGCCCAACAATCGGTCGATTTCCTGCACAGACAACACATTTGGCAAGTTGCGGGGTTGCTTCGGCGCACGCAATCCTGAAAATGGATTTACCGTAACCAACTCCTCCCGCTCCTGAAACTTAAAGAACGAGCGCAAACTCGCCAACTTTCGTCCCGTTGTTGCAGGAGCACTACCACAGCGTTGAAACTCCATCAGAAAACGGCGAGCTTGAAAACGATCCACAGTTCGCCATGCTAACGGCACCTCCGGCGTCTCCCAGATAAAGGCCACAAATTGTTGAATGTCCTGTGTGTAGGCAGAAACCGTATGCTCCGATGCATTCCGTTCCACACTGAGGTAGTTCATGAACCCTGCCACTGCAGGATCCATCAAGATTGTTGAGTCGTCTGACATCAAGTTGCCTGAAACTTCTCTCGTTTCCCTCGTTCGTTTTGAACGTCCAACATCGAACGAACCACACTTCGACGTTCATTCCCAAGGTTCCACCTTGTATAATTCGGTGGAGGCACGACATCTGGGTATTGCTTGTGCAATATATACGGCGTGTTGACCAAACCGAGATTCCTCGACTTCGCTCGGAACGACACCCTTAGAGAGCTCGGGTTTCCTAATGAACTGTCGTGCTGAGCTTGCCGAGACATCTCACCAACATGTCCACCGTAGCACAAAGTGCGAAGGAGGAAGGCACGCTTTCGATTTGAGCAACACGCCCTATAGTATATGCATATCTCCAAGATGCACGCCGCGCAACGCGCAATGCGCGGCCCAGCCAAAAGCTGGGGGCTACACCTCAGAGAGGTGTGCCTACTTTTCCCGCTTCGGCTTTGCATTCAGCTCCAAACGGTCAGCAACGGCATCAAAGGTTGGGATCTGCTCCCGATAGCGCTTAATCATACGCTTTAGTGCCGCACGCTGCCGCTCGGAAAGATAGCCGCGCGAACCCAACTGCTGCTGCAACGACCCAAAAAATGTTTCGTCGTTAAACTCACGCTTGCCACGCTTCACGGGAGGGTTCCACGTCTGTACCGCCCCCATTAATTCGATTAACTCTGGACTCTCGTTATCCTCAGGAAGCTCCTGTCCAGTTAGCTCCAATGCATCCTTCATGGCCTCAAAATTTTCAATGCGAGCCGAATTGGAAAGCACCATGAGATCGAGAGCCTTTAGCTGAGCGGGCGAAAGTCGCCGACCACTCTTAGCCTGCTCCAAAAGCGACTCTATAAAGCTTTTTCCCTTTTCATCCAGTTCCAGAGACAAAAGCAATTCCAGCTTCTGGATAGACGCCTCCCTCGGCGGCTCAGGCAACGGCTCATCCAAAATGGCCTTGAGTCCATTATCCAGCATTACCTGCGTCAGTGCGGGAACCGCCTCTTGGTAACGGCGTGAAATCCGCCCCAAAGCCTCGAATTGCCGGGTTGAAACCTGCTTTTCTTCATGCTCAAGCGTCTCGCGAATTGAGGTCACAAACTTCTCATCGCTATAGGTACGCTTTCCACGCTTTACCTCCGGGGCCCACTCCTCAACAGCATCAAGCGCATTAAGCACACGGCAGACAGCATCCTGATCCGCAGGGGGCGCTTTGGTGGCCTCCATCCACTTTGAGAACTGTTCATAGAATGTGGCAATCATATCTGTCCAGACGATCTTACCCTTCTCAATCTGATCCAGAGATTCTTCCATAGATGCCGTGAACTTGACGTCAAACAGATCTCCCAAATCCGAAACCAGCAAAGCGCTTGTCTTCATTCCCAAGCCGGATGGGATTAAAGAGCGCTTCAGAATTTCAACGTATTTACGCTGCTCAAGTGTCGAAATAATGGAGGCATACGTACTCGGACGACCAACTCCATTACTCTCCATTGCTTTAACCAAGGAGGCCTCGCTAAAACGAGAAGGAGGCTGCGTTTCCTTCTCCTCCGAGAGCAACTCAAGACACATCAGAGGTTCCCCCTCTGTCACCGCCGGCAGAACATCCAACTCATCGCCATCCGACTTCTTGGAATCCTTCTCGCCGGTCACCTTACGGTGTCCCGGAAACTTCACTTCCGATACCGTCGCCGTAAACAGATAGGCGCTTGCTGCCTCCTTGCCTTCCTTGGGTTCGGCATCAATCTCAATCGTACGCTGCTCAATCTGGGCAGGGGTCATCTGGCATCCCACGAAACGCTCCCAGATGAGCTTATAAAGTTTATACTCGGGCACATCGACATGCTTCTTAACGCGCTCCGGCGTCAGCGTAACATCCGTAGGTCGAATGGCTTCATGCGCCTCCTGTGCACCAGAACGGCTCTTGTAAATGAGGGGCGTCTCAGGCAAATACTCATCTCCAAACATCGTCTTGATATAGCCACGGCAGGACTCGATAGCATCCTGCGATAACGAGACCGAATCCGTACGCATGTAGGTGATCAATCCGGTTGGGCCCTCCCCTAGATTAACTCCCTCATATAATTTCTGCGCAATACCCATGGTGCGCTTAGGAGAAAAGCTGCAAACATTAGAAGCCGCCTGCTGCAAGGTGCTCGTAATGAAGGGGGGGTATGCTTTGCGCCTCACGTTGCGGGTCTTAACCGCTGCCACCTTCAGCGCAGCACCATCAAGATCCTGCTTGACCTTATCGGCCTCAGCTTGATTTCCAATGACAACCTTCTCGCCGTTGATCTTGGCCAGTTTCACCGCAAAAGGCTCCAACGGCAGAATCAACTTCCGAACCAAGGCCCCAAACACCCAGAAGGTCTCGGGTTTGAATTCCTGGATCAGCTGTTCGCGCTCACATACTAAACGCAACGCAACCGACTGCACACGCCCAGCGCTCAACCCCCGCTGTACGCGGCGCCATAAAAGCGGACTGACCATATAGCCCACGATTCGATCCAGCACGCGGCGCGCCTGCTGCGCATCAACACGCGGCATTTCCAACTCTGTGGGATGCTCGAAAGCAGCCTTCACCGCTCGGGGCGTGATCTCGTTGTACTGCACACGCACAAAGGGTTTGTCGGCATTGGCTTTGATCCCCGAAAGCATCTCCTTAAGATGCCAGGCAATCGCCTCTCCCTCACGGTCAGGGTCAGGTGCCAGATAAATTTCGTCACAAAGCTTGGCGGCTGCCTTAAGCTCATCCACAACCTTTTTCCGGGTTTTGACCATCACGTAGGTCGGCTTGAACCCATTCTTAACGTCAACGCCCAACGTTTTAATCGGCAAGTCCCGCACATGCCCCATGGAGGATTTAACAATATACTCTTTTCCCAAGATCTTGTTGATGGTCTTGGCTTTTGCCGGTGATTCTACAATGACTAGCTTTTTTCCCATGTCTATACTCTCCCTATCTTCGCGATGGTTCTGTCAAAAATGTTCGTCTATTTTTCTCTCTAACTGTCTTTTCGATTAAGCGTATCCGAATAAGTGACTTACTCTCTACATGTTGTGATGCAAACTCTCTGTCATCCTGAGCTTGCCGAAGGATCTCCGGTGTCTACGACAGGCACGAGATCCCTCGACAAGCTCGGGATGACAAAACGAGGGATAGACACTATACGCGTATGGTTGCCAGTCAAATGGATACCCCCAATTTTAAATTTCGATTTCCCAATTTCAGCGTTTCAGACTTTTTCCAATTTACCCGATAAGTTCAACCTTTTGCCCGGGCAACATCCGTACAACCCGCTTCAGCTCCAAGGCCACCAACAGCGACGCTATTTTGGATGGACTGATCTCAGACTCACGAATCAGCACATCAACGCCCAGCTCTCCCTTTTCCAGAATGCTCACAACACAGGTCTCATCTTTCGACAGCTCGGGATACCGTTCCGAACCACGGCTATCAACTTTGCCAGCAGCGGGGGATTGTGACTGAGGAAACAGCATCTCAAAATGCTCCAGAATATCCTGCACATCCGTCACCAGATACGCCCCTTGCTTTATCAACGCATTCGTCCCGATTGACGCATAGGAATCAATCCGACCGGGAACGGCAAAAACACTGCGCCCCTGTGATAGAGCCTGATTCGCCGTAATCGCAGCACCACTACGCTGACCTGCCTCAACAACCAACACGCCCTTTGAAAGCCCACTGACAATCCGATTTCGCATAGGAAACGTTGTTTTGTCAGGCTTCCGCGCAAATGGAAACTCCGTTATCACCGCTCCCTGCTCAGCAATCCGCTTTGCCAGTGCCGCATTTTCCTCCGGATACAGGTGGTCAAACCCACTGCCAATCACGGCAATTGTTCGCCCGCCTCCCCGGAGCGCCCCTTCATGGGCAGCCGTGTCTATACCTAAGGCCAACCCACTCATCACACATACGCCCGCTTTTCCAAGCTGATACGAAAGCTTGCGAGCTGTATCCATACCATAATGCGTTGCACGACGCGTCCCCACCACGGCAACAGCATGCCGATCCGTAGGACGAAGTCGCCCTCTGATATAGAGTGCCAACGGGGGATCATGGATCTGCCGCAACCCCTCAGGATAGTCCTCATCAAGGGACGTCAGCAACCGTACTCCCGCGGCCTCGGCACGGGCTAACTCATTCTCAAGATTGATGCTATCCCGCTGCTTGACAATGCATTCTGCCATCTCAGGCCCAATGCCGTCGGCCTGCTGAAGCGCCTCACGTGAAGCATCGAATATGGCACGCGCAGAGCCCAATACAGCGACAAGAGACCGCACGCCAACCGGCCCAATGCGTTCCATCATATTCAAACAAATATACGCTTCCTGCTCTGTCATGTTCATATCGCCCATTCCTATATAAGGTTGAGGTGACTAGCATACATCCTCCCCCCCTGCAAGCGAAACTCCGGCAGGAGAACCTTGACGCAGCCCTGTCGGCCTTCTACCTTTTCTGCCTTCAGAAACACTCAAAGAAAGCGCTTAATATATGAAGAAGATCTACCTCTGTGGACCCATTATGGATGAGAAAGAGGGCGTCGCTCGCGAATGGCGAGAGACGGCTCTAGCACGGCTGAGCCCCAACTTCATCATGCTCGATCCCATGCGACGCGATTTCAAAGATCGCGAAGTGGATAGTGCTAATGAAATCGTAGAGTTTGATCTGCAAGACGTCCGTGAAGCGGATATCATACTGGTTAACTACAATAAACCCTCCGTGGGCACCGCAATGGAAGTCTTCTACGCTGCACATGATCTCGGCAAGTTTGTGGTTGGCTTCTCACCGTTTGAATTTAAGGAGTGCAACCCTTGGATGGTGCGGTTCTGCACAAAAATCCTACCCACGCTTGAGGAGACCATTGACTACATCAACAAACACTTCGTGCTGCAGCGCAAAGGCTCCTGAACGTATCGACTTTCTCTATACCGACATCGGGAGAGGACACCCGTTCTATCTTGATGGGATTGTCGAATCACTGCCCCACGCGCTCCGCGGTGATATCACCAGCGTCTTTACCGCAACCCGTGGCATTCCCCACGGCCTATGGCGGGCGGCAAAAGCAGCATACCGTCTAGGCTCATCGGCGGGAGGCGAAAACTCTCCTTACTCCCGCCTCCGAAAATCGAGTAATTTCGATGCCCCCGGACCGCTTCTGCGCTACGCGGGGCGCCCGCTGCTCCACCGCTTCGCTGAAAGAACCGGCCCCCTGGTTGTCGCCCACCCGATCCTGACTGCTTTGCTTCGCACTCACCCACACCTGATCTACCAGCACGGGGAGATTGTCGTTCCGCCTGAGTGCCTGGTGAAAGGCCAACACATCACGTTTGTGCCAACAGAAGAAGCCGCAGACGTGTTCCGCACATCAGCAACAACCGATGCCCACAAGATTATCGTAACAGGGCTATGCATTGAGCCCTCTCTAGCCGATATGGGCGCAAAGATGGTTGATCAACGCCAGCAGCGCTTCGCTAATGCCGCGGCCCTAACCGGCGGATTTTTTTCCTCCGGAGCCGAACCCTCCAGGCATGTCACCAAACTTGTAACCGCGGCCACGTCAGCTGTGCTGCGGGGCGGCAGCGCCGTCGTGGTCGCAAAGCAAAGCGGAAGCTTCGCAAGACACACGACGCATGCATTTAAAACGCGAGGACTAACACTCTCTACCGATTCCAGCCAAATTCCAATTGCAGGAGCGCTTCTGCGCACCTATCACAACCGGGCAGAACTCGATGCCATCACCCGCGAGCACGTCCCCTCACTCGACTATTTTGTATCCCCCGCCCATGAACGCACAAACTGGGCTGTGGGATTGGGACTTCCCATGTTCATTGTGGATCCCTCCATTGGAACATTCGCCCCCCTCAACAGAGCACATCTCATTGCCCACGGCGTTGCCGAAGCATTGACCAACACGTATCAGACAACAACCTTCGGCAAGCGGATTGAGTCGCTGTGGAAAACAGACACGCTTGCCCAACGCTCGAAGGCCGGTTGGGGAAAATACCCGATCAATGGATTCAAGACGATTACAGATTGGGTGACGTGAAACGTTCCTTGCGTTGCTCGTTCGTTTCGAACGTCCAACCCCGAAACAAGTTCGGGATGCAAGCACTTCGCTCGGAATGACACCCTCAGAGAACTCGGGGGTCCTAAGAAACCGTCACGAAGAAAAGGACCTAACATTCTACTTGCGCACCTCCAGCCATCTGGTATGGTTCGTCTTTGTATCTCTGCTCAAGTGAGACAGAGAGGAAGCGAGTGCTTTCGGGTCCACACCGGAAGCCAAAGCGGATTCAATGCATGCCGTAGCGCACAGCGCATGGCAAACAAAGGAGGACACTGTGGTAGATGAAACAACTGTAGACGTAGAGGGTGCCCCGCAAGACGAGGCTCAGGAAATCGGCATTCGCGATCTGTTGGATGCGGGCCTACACTTCGGACACCAGACCAAGCGTTGGAACCCGAAGATGAAACCCTACATCTTTGACAAGCGCAACGGCATCCACATCATTGATTTGGCCAAGAGCCTGATCATGCTCAAAGCAGCAGCACAGTTTGTGTACGATGTTGCCGCTAGCGGAGACAGCATTCTCTTCGTGGGCACAAAAAAACAAGCCCAGAAATCAATGACCGACACTGCAGTCGATGCGGGCCAACCTTTTGTTACACACCGCTGGTTAGGTGGCATGCTGACAAACGTCGACACCATTCGCAACCGAGTCAAACGGCTGAAGCAACTTGAAAAAATGGAGAAGGACGACGTCTTCGCCACAATGCACAAGAAAGAAGCTTCGCGCGACCGTCACGAACTTGCCAAACTCCAACGCAACCTTGGCGGCATTGCAGACATGAAAAAGCTGCCGGGTGCAATGTTCATCATAGACATCAACCGTGAAGACATCGCCATCAAAGAGGCCAATCGCCTCAATATTCCGGTGATTGCCATGGTAGACACAAATTGCGACCCAGACTTGATCGACTACCCCATCCCAAGCAACGATGACGCCATTCGCGCCATCAAGCTAGTTGCTGGCGAAATTTCCGCGGCGATGAAGAAGGGGCAAGCCGAATACGCACGTGTTGCTGCCGAAGAAAATCGCAAGCGTGAAGAGGAAGCCAAGAAAGTCGCCGAAGCACGGGCAAAAGCTGCCAAGGCAACCGAAGCCGCCAGAGCTGAAAAAGCCAAGGCAGACGCCGTAAAAGCCAAAGAAGCGGCAGAAACCAAAAAGGCAGCCAAAGCAGAAGCCGCCGCCGCCAAGGCAGAAACGGCAAAAGCTGAAGCAAAAAAGGAAGAAGCAGCTCCCACGACAGAAGCGGTAAAAGCTGATGCACCAAAGAAAGCAGCAGCTCCCAAGGCAGAAGCGGTAAAAGCTGATGCGCCAAAGAAAGCGGCAGCTCCCAAGGCAAAAGCGGCAAAAGCTGATGCGCCAAAGAAAGCGGCAGCTCCCAAGGCGAAGAAGGCCGCCAAGACTGAGAAAGCGCCAAAGAGCGAAAAGCCCTCGAAAGTCGTCGAAGCCAAGGCTGAGACCGAGACTCCCGCCGCATCTGAGTAGCCGCCACCTCACGGGCTCCAGCTTGACAGGTCGGGCGGAGCCTTAAAGATTACGAGAACCTTGAACCTAGAGAGAGAGATACCAATGGCTATTACAGCTTCACAAGTAAAAGAACTCAGAGACGCAACCAATGTCAGCATGATGGAATGCAAACGCGCACTGGTCGAAACCGATGGTGACATGGACGGCGCCATGAAGCTTCTGCGTGAGCGCGGCATGGCCGTGGCACAGAAACGTGCCGCCAAAGCCGCAAATCAAGGCATTATTGCAGCTGCAGAAACCGATGGCGCCCGTACCATCGCCATGGTCGAAGTGAATTGCGAAACGGATTTCGTCGCACGAAACGACGCCTTTAAGGAGTTCGTTGTAAAGGTTTCAGAAAAGGGCCTCGAAACGGATGAAGCCTTGTCCGAAGTCATGCACGACGAGCTGGTTGCACAGATTGCCGCGATTACCGAGAACATCAAGATTCGCCGCAACCTTCGCTACCAACTTGATGGTACTGGAAAAGTGGCCTCCTACATTCATATGGGCGGCAAGGTCGGCGTGCTGGTTGAAGTGGGTTGCGGTAAGAAAGAAACCGTGACTGCAGATGCTTTTGTTGAACTCGTCAAAGACCTGACGCTTCACATTGCAGCTGCTGCACCACCCTACCTGACATCTGATGAAATTCCAGCGGACGTAATCGCCGAAGAGCGCGCCATCTTCGCCAAACAGGTGGAAGGCAAGCCCGAAGCAATCATCGGCAAAATCGTGGATGGAAAGGTTCGTAAGTTCTTTGCAGAGACGTGCCTGATCAATCAGGGATTTGTCAAAGAACCCAAACAGACCATCACGGAACTGCTTGAGCAGACAGGCAAAACACTCGATGATACGCTCGTCATCAAGCGATTTGAGCGCTACCAACTCGGCGTCTAAGATAGCTTGTACCCCAACCCCCGGCTGACGATAACGGGCGACCCTCCGTCGCGCTGAGCGCTATAGGGGGGGGGCAGGCTGAGAACGGATAACGAGGAGAAAACCCGCCGTAATCGTCGCCGTAATCGTTATCCGATAAGATTGTGGCGTGAGGGAAACGGAATTAACTTGTCCGGCATCTTTGCCGTAAACTCCAACGAATCACCGTCAAACCCGAAAAATCTAAGGGAGTCTGCGAGCTCAAGAGGCAGGGCTGATCACTGATTACTGACAATACGGGGGCAGGAAGTATTCGACTTCCTGCCCCTTTTGCTTTTACAGTGTCTCGTCTACAGAAGGAGCATATTGCATGAGCAAAAAATCAAAACTGGCTTTTGTCACCTTTCTGACCTTTGTCCGTTTCCCTCTCGTACTGCTATTCTTTGCGGGTGCAATCGTTTACACAAACCCAGAACACCGCTCAACATGGCTTTTCTTTCTCACCTTCGCCGCTCTGATCCTCTCAGCCCTCACGGATTTATTTGACGGCTATTTCGCAAGAAAATTCAAGGTTGTCACGCAATTCGGTGCCCATGTTGATCCGCTAATGGATAAATTCTTCTATCTGGCATCGCTTCCCCTCTTAATTTTCGTAACTGCCATAAATGAACATTTCGGCTATTCCATCGCCATGCTCATCCTGACCTTGATCTTCCTTGCGCGCGATCAGTGGGTCACGTTCCTGCGCTCAATTGGGGCGATTTACAATATTAGCGGACAAGCCAACTGGTCCGGAAAACTGCGCACTGCACTGAACTTTCCCATGATTTGCGTGGTCTATTACTTTGAGGAAGCCCCTGCACACTTACAATTCGTGCCCGCTCCTTTTGCGTTTGCATTTGTCGCCGTGACCCTTGTAATTACCATCATCTCGTTGTTTATATACACAAAACACTACTGGCCCTATCTTCGCAAGGCGGCCAGCGTCGACACGTTCGACGACTAAACATAAGGAGATTCGCTATGCGTAGTGATCAGATCAAAAAGGGCGTGGAGCGAGCTCCACACCGCAGCCTGCTTCGCGCCACCGGCATCAAATCCGACGATTTCAATAAACCCTTTATCGCCGTCTGCAACTCCTACACGCAGATCATTCCTGGACATACTCACCTCAACAAAGTAGGCGAGTACATCAAACGCTACATCCGCAACGCGGGGGGCGTTCCCATTGAGTTCAACACCATTGGTATCTGCGATGGCATTGCCATGGGACACAGTGGAATGAAGTACTCCCTGCCCAGCCGGGAACTGATTGCCGACTCGGTGGAGTCCATGCTAAACGCACACAGTTTTGATGCCGTCATCTGCATCCCTAATTGCGATAAAATCGTCCCGGGAATGTTGATGGGAGCCATTCGAGCAAACATCCCCACCCTATTTGTCAGTGGCGGACCAATGGCGGCTGGCAAGACTTGCGATGGTAAGGTTGTCGACCTGATCAGCGTCTTCGAAGGTGTGGCAGCCCATGGGCAAGGCAACATCACTGACGCACAGCTCGATGATATCGAAGAAAATGCCTGCCCCACTTGCGGTTCCTGCTCGGGAATGTTCACAGCCAACTCCATGAACTGCCTCTGCGAAGCCATCGGCATCGCACTCCCCGGCAATGGAAGCATTCTCGCAGTTGATCCGCGCCGAAAAGGCCTCTACCGTAAAGCAGCGAAACGTATCGTTGAGCTTGCCCTAGCGGAGGGGCCCCTTCCTCGCGACATCGTAACAGAAGCCGCCATCGATAATGCCTTCATACTGGATATGGCCATGGGGGGCAGTACAAATACAGTGTTGCACACGCTTTCCATCGCGCATGAAGCCGGACTCAACTATGACCTCGAGCGCATCAATGCCATCTCAAAGCGTTGCCCCAACATCTGTAAAGTATCGCCATCTTCCAACTACCACATGGAAGATGTGGACCGCGCGGGCGGCGTCAGCGCGATTCTGCGCGAAATAGGCAAAATCAAAGGACTCCTTAACAAGGATGCCATCACCGTGACCGGAAAGACGATCGGTAAGAACGTCGGCCGTGCCGCTATCAAAGACACAGAGGTCATCCACACAATTGAAAACGCTTACTCACAAGACGGAGGCCTAACCATTCTGCGAGGTAACCTCGCTGAGGAGGGCGCCGTCGTCAAGAAGGCTGGCGTTACCGCCAATATGCTGACGTTTGAAGGCGCTGCTGTTATATTCAATTCACAGGAAGAAGCCTGCGAGGGCATCCTGGCAGGAAAAGTGACCTCAGGTCACGTTGTGGTAATCCGCTACGAGGGGCCACGCGGTGGCCCCGGCATGCAAGAAATGCTCGCCCCCACCTCCTACATTATGGGACAAGGCTTGGGCGAAAGCGTCGCGCTTATTACAGATGGGCGCTTCTCGGGCGGCACTCGGGGCGCTTGTATCGGCCATGTGTCACCCGAAGCAGCAGAGGGCGGACTTATTGCACTGCTTGAGGACGGTGACAACATCCAAATCAACATTCCGGAACGGTCGCTTGAAGCCGATCTCTCAGAAGCAACAATTGCACAACGCAGAGCCGCCTTTGTACCACCACCACCCCGCATCCAAACGGGGTATCTGAAACGCTATGCCAAACTCGTCAAAAATGCAGGAACCGGTGCTGTTCTGGATTAGAGAAAGAAAGACAGAAAAGTTGAAAGCTGAAATGGGGAATTGGGAATTGGGAAGCTGCGTAGGCAGTTCAGGCCCCGACTAAGCCGTTCAACGAAGAGTAACCAACGAAGCAGAGGGACTAAGATTGCGACTAAGAGTGTGCGATCCACGTTCTTCTGACACTTAATCCCACACGTTGTCACACTCTTAGTCGGTTACACCTAATCGAACGGCTTAGTCGATTTGACAAGTGACAAGAACTCGCGATACACGCACAAATTCTGCGGAAACTCCAAACTAAAATGCCACAATCTCCACTACCCATGTCACCATCACCACTCACAATGAGAACGGTCTCCTTCAAAACGATAGGTTGTCGTCTCAATCAAGCTGAAACCGCACAGATTGCGGCTCAATTTGCGGCTGCGGGATACCGTATTGTTGCAGCAGACCAACCTTGTGATGTGGCCATCGTCCACTCTTGCACCATCACACATGGTGCAGCACGGGATAGCGCGCGCTGGGCAAGGCGACTGCGACGCTCCGGAGCAAATTGCGTCATCCTTGTGGGCTGCGCAGTTGTTTACGATGGAGAGCAACTCCAACAAGAAACCGGCGTCGACTTTATTGCGGATCAAACCGAGAAATACCAGCTCATTGAGCGCCTTCACGGTCCAGACGGGATCGAGCCTGATCCAACCGTATTCACAACCGACCGGCCACACCACGAAACACCAATTTTCATGACAACGCGTGCCCTCGTCAAAGCACAAGACGGCTGCAACTTCCGCTGTAGTTACTGTATCGTACCCGATACCCGCGGAGCCCCACAGAGTCGCCCCTTAGTGGACGTCTTGGATGATGTCCACCGTTTTGCGGACCAGGGATTTCGTGAAGTCGTCATTACAGGTGCCAACCTGGGCTGCTACCGCGACGGAGCCCATAACCTCGTAGATCTGCTTGAGAGCGTAGAATCCATCGACGGAATTGACCGCATTCGAATCAGCTCCATAGAAAGCACAACCGTTGAGCGGGAAATTGTTGACTTCATGGCAAGCGCTTCGAAGTGTTGCCACTTTCTGCACCTCCCTCTCCAAAGCGGAGATGACGGCACGCTTTCTCGTATGAAAAGGCGGTATACAACCGAACACTATCGTGACGTCGTCGAATACGCAATCAGTCGCATACCAGATCTTGGGCTGGGAACTGACGTCATCGTTGGCTTTCCTGGTGAGGACGACAACGCCTTCGAAAACACAATGGCCTGCGTTCGCGACCTCCCCTTCAGCAACCTGCATGTCTTCTCCTACAGTCCGCGTAGAGGAACCCCCGCCGCAGACATGCCGAATCCAGTTTCCAGCGCATCCAAAAAAGAACGCTCTGCCAAACTGATCGCGCTTGGTCATGCCAAGCGAACCGCCTTCGCCAAATCATTTATCGGCACCCCCGTCACGGCGCTCATCGAACGGGTGAGCGAAGAAGGTACAGCCACTGGCTGGACAGATCAGTATCTCCCCGTGCGCATCACCAAAGCATCCCTGCAAGTTAACGATATCCATACCTTCACACCCACAGAAATTGATGGCGATGTTCTTTGTAGATAGTCTGTAACTTCACTCGCGTTACTCGTTCGTTTTGAACGTCCAACGCAGTAAGAATTCCAAACTTCAATGTTCGATTTTGAGTGTTCAATTTTTATTTTTAAGTTTTCTCCCTTGTATTATCGAGCGGAGGTGCGACGCCGGGGTTAAACACAAGCCATCAAAAAGTGGCTGTTGTCATTCCGAGCTTGCCGAGGAATCTCGTGCATTACTGGGGGGTCTGAGATCCCTCGCAAACTCGGGATGACAGATTACGTAATCTCTGCGTGTTTAGAATCCCACACCTGAAGCGTATCGTGATCATAGAATAGTCTTAAGCACTAGTGCCAGATCGCTCAGCAATCACCCTCCCCCACTATGGGTTGTGGTGCCATACCCAATGGACACCCCCAACATCATTTTTTGTATTGCCATTCGATTTTCCCTTGCATAAGTGTCTGCCATGGTGTCAAATAGAAACATTCGTAAATTCAAAACCCCTTACCAAGGACATTCACCGCGCCGTTTTAAAGCGCCGTAATGCGGAGTGAAACACTATGACCAAACGTGATCTAGTCGTTCGAATCTCTCACGAAACAGGCCTCATTCAGCAGGATGTTTTCGCCGTCATCCAGAAATCACTTGATTACGTGACAGATGCGCTTGTTGATGGCGACCATGTAGAATTCCGTGACTTTGGTGTTTTTGACGTCTGTCTTCGCAAAGCGCGCGTGGGGCGCAACCCAAATGACCCCGCCACTCCCGTTCCAATTCCGCCGCACAATGTTGTACGCTTCAAGCCCGGCAAGAAAATGAAAGAACGGGTATTAAACAACGCTAGCGTGTAGCCGAAAATCGAGCAAGGATCACGCTTCCCATGGCTTCAAACACGATCTCATTTGCCCCCCCGCGTGGCATGCGTGATTTCTATCCCGAAGATATGATTCTTAGGAATGCAATCTTTCAGGCATGGTCGCAAGCAGCACGCCAATCAGGATTTGACGAATACGACGCTTGCGTCGTTGAGAGCCTGGCTCTTCTTAAACGAAAATCTGGAGAGGAAATCACCGACCAGATTTATCACTTTGAAGATAAGAGTGGGCGTGAACTCGCACTACGCCCCGAAATGACTCCTACCCTTGCACGCATGATTGTCTCCAAACAGGGTGGGCTCGTCATGCCGCTAAAATGGTTTGCCGTCGCTCAATGTTTCCGCTACGAACGTACGACACGTGGCCGCAAACGAGAACACTACCAACTTAATCTGGATATCATCGGTGAGCCCTCTGTTTCTGCCGAAGCAGAGGTCATCGCAACCGCTGCTACAGCGATGGCACAACTCGGACTCACGGGGGAGCACTACCGGATTCGTTTCAGCTCCCGGGCACTCCTCTCAGATATCCTGCTAAAACTTGGCATTGAAGCAACACACCATGCCGCAACATTTCTGGCTTTGGACAAGCGCGGTAAAATCACCGATGACGCCATCAAGGATTTGCTTGTTTCAGAGGGCGTTTCTTCCGAAACCATCCCCACAATCTTTACGCTGCTCAACATCAGAAGCTTGGAACAGGTCCGCGAGATGTTAGGCAAAGACACACCCGCCTATCAGGATATAAAACAATTTCTCACAACACTCGACGCCTATGGTGTTGCCGATCTGATGACATTTGACATTTCCGTCATCCGGGGCCTTGCCTACTACACGGGCATCGTATTCGAGGCATTTGACCTTAATCATGGGCTTCGCGCCATCTTTGGTGGCGGACGCTACGACAACCTTCTTGGGGATATTGGCGGCGACTCCGCCACCGGCGTTGGCTTGGGCTTTGGTGATGTTGTTGTTGCAGAGCTCATTGTTGAGCTTGGGATGGAGCCCACGACGGGGGAACACACACCTGATGTTTCCATTAGCTTCATGGAAGAGGATCAACACCTGACAGCCATACAAGTCGCGGCTGCTCTGAGGAGGCGAGGCAAGCGAACGCATCTGGCGCTTCATGCCGAAAAGCCAAAGCAGTTCTTCTCAAAGGCAGGCAAGAGCGCAGCGGCACAGGCAATCTACATAGGACCAGATGACATCACGTCCGGAACCCTCCGCATCAAGAATATGACCGACCGCAGCCAGGAAGAAGTCGCGATCTCTGAGTTATTAAGCAGAGCATAGGATTTAGAAGACTTATAGCCCTAGCAGCCTGTCGGACTTTAATCGACACACAGCAGTTGAGAAAGATTACCGTCCAGAAATATGACACCGGGCATTGATGAGGTATCCAGGCTGCTAATATGGGAGGAAAAGGGGATGCCGTTGGAATTCGGGTTTGCTATACTTGGGCATGAGCAAACGACTAATTAATATTGATCGGCAGACCCCTATGCTTTTGCCGCCCGATTTAAGGGACTGGGTGCCGTCTCGGCATATGGTCCACTTCATTCTTGAGGCGATTGAACACTTGGATCTGAACTGTTTTCGGATTAACTGGCGCGGTAGCGGCAGTGAGCAATACCCGCCGAGCACACTGTTGGCGTTGCTGGTGTACTGCTATGCCACGGGGCGGTTCAGTTCACGGCGCATTGAGGAGGCAACCTCCAGTGATGTGGTGGTGCGCTACATCTGTGCGAACCGTCACCCCGATCACGATACGATATGTAACTTCCGGCGAAAGAACGCTGAGTTGTTCAAAGAGATGTTTGTCAAGGTTCTAGCCATGGCTGCTAAACTTGGTGCGCTGAATAAGGCGGGGACAATCAGCGTGGATGACACGAAGGTGCACGCTAATGCCAGCAAGCATTCGGCGGTGATCGAGGAGCGTTTTGAAGGGATCCACAAGGAGAAACAGGCTGAATATGAGCGCAAGCTGAAAATCCGCGAAGATTCCCGCAAGACTGGGTGAAAGCCGCGTGGTCGTGATCCCAAAGCTCCGGATCCGAATCCGGCGGAGAAGGCACAATACAACTTCACCGATCCGGAAAGTCGGATTATGAAGATGGGCAACCACTCTGGTTTTGAACAATGTTACAATGCCCAGGCTGCGGTGGATGCAGAAGGCAGTTACCTAATTCTGGGACAGCGGGTGAGCGATCATCCCAACGACAAACAGGAGTTGAAGCCGACGGTGTAAAGCGTTGATACTGCGGTACGTGAAGCCAATGAAGTATTGGCTGATACCGATGTGCAGAGTCTTTGGTAACGGGTGTTAGAGTGGTTTGAGGCTCTGGTCTGCACGGGCTCCCCGAATACGGGGAAGCACGTCCTACAAGGGTTTTGGATTGTTAAAGTTGTCTGTGTAGGACGGGCTTCCCCGGTATTCCGGGGAGCCCGTGTCGATGACGAGCAAACAAGGCGAGCACACAACAATCTCCTGTAGGCGACGTCCTAAAGGCCGCACCTGAGGAGTAGCGTTGGCTCAAAAGAAGAATGAAAACTCAGCACATCATTATTTGTTGTGGCCTAGCGGCGTTGGTGCTTCTTTCCGCGGCAGGTGCTCTTCGGAGTCAGGATGCTGCACAACGTAATGTGCAGAGGTGGCAATCAGAAGCATTTCCAGGGGCACCCCTTTACGAATCAACAATCCTTTCGTTTCGGAACCGTCTTGGCAAATTCACGCTGGTTCCACACTGGTCCATTGGGTACAGGAATCAAGATATGCCTCTCTTTCGGTTCGCACACATATCCATGCTGGGGAAGCGACTTTGGTTCCACGGTGTCGAAACATTTGAAAGAAAAACGCTTGAATTGGACAATATGGTCCTGTGAGAGCCAACAACTTGGTGCAGCTAGCTTGGAAGCTGACTGCCCATTCCGAACATCAACCACAAGAACTGTCGGTGCCACCGTATTCTCAAAACCGCCACTTCGCTCTAGGGAGCTCGGGCCCTTAAGATAAAAAATAGCAGAGCCTCTAAGTTTTAAGTTAAGGGCTGAGATCCTAATTGTCTTGACGCTAGCGCGCCAGATTCTAATTTGCAACGTTCGCCGAGGAGAGACAATGATACAAAGCATGAGATTTCATTTTCATCCGTTCACTGATAACTATTGCCCGTTTAAGGAGTTTTGATATGCACGCAGAAGAGTTAAAGACTACCCACAGTGACAGTTCGTATACGGAGCACGTCCAAGAATGCGTTGACCTTCTCTTGGCTCACGGAACAGACAGGTATGGAGCAGTTCACGCTCCAATCCTGGTATCAATTCTCGACGTTGAGACGCGCACCTGCCCCGACATACCCGAGACGTTAGACGAATACTTCCGCGTAACCCGGCGGGACAGACGCAGCCCCGCTGGCTCAAACCTGCTGACCGATCAGCCTACACTTCGAGCAATGTACGTTCTCTCGGAGATCACCGGCAATGGTGACTATGCTGCCTTTGCAGACCGCTACGCCAACTATGTCATGAAGAACCTCGTAGATGAACAGGGATTCTTCTGGTGGGGATGGCATCGTCATTACGATGTCTTCACAGACAGCATGAAAGGTCATAATCCCGACCAGGCCAAATGGGGAGCCAGTGTCATCCCCCATGAGATTCATGCAATGAACGGCATTGTCTGGGATCGGCTTTGGGCTACGGACAAGGGTGCTGTAAGTAAAGAGATTGAAGCCATCTGGAAATGGCACATCATCAACAAGAAGACGGGTGAGCCCAATCGCCATGGCGACGGAAACAAGGGATGCGACTTCACCATGTCCGGCGGGGCGTTTATCGAAGCTTTTGCGTTTATGTATTCTAAGACAAAGGACCAACGATGGCTCGACCATGCGAAATTAGTCGCGAATTACTATTGGGAGCGGAAAGACCCCCAAACTAATCTTCTGCCGGAACGACCAAATGCTGGGAAGACGCGATTCGATGGTGGCAGCTTTGTCACCTCCATCACTGGATTGTACTGCCACTCGCTGTTAAAGGCTTACGAGATAACCAAGGAAACTAGCTTCCGCGACCAGGCTGTCGCCTATTTGGGAGCCTACGCAAAACTAGGGTATGACAAGAAAACAGGGAAGTTCTGGGGTGCACTCCAAATGAATGGCACGCCGATTCCAGGACCTCGTATCTTTACGGACAACATTGATTCTGCGGCAAACTATGCCGCCGTTGAGCCGAGAGGCCATCTGGATTTATGGGAACCGTACGTCGCTGGATATCAATACGCCATCTATACCGCGCAGACATATGCTTACGCCTATCAGCTGACGAAGGATCCCGAAATGCTGACCGCAGCCAAGCGGTTTGCTGCGTGGATCAGCAAGACGCCTCCGGGAACGATTGAGACGGAAGACACGTGGTATAAGGACTACTCCGAAGGACCGGGACGAAAAGGAACCTATGCGGGAAAATACGGCCGAACGATATCATTCCTCCTGCACCTCCATATCCTTACCGGAGAGAGCCAGTATTTGGACGAGGCACGCAAGTTTGCCAATGAGTCCATAGAAAAGCTCTACCACAAAGGCCTCTTTCGCGGACACCCTGCAAAACCATACTATGAGGCGATGGATGGGGTTGGAAACCTGCTATATGCGCTATTGGAGCTTGATCAGGTCCTGAAGGATCCCAAAACAGTCGTAGCCAAGAAAGCCGTCGTCTTGGATAGTGGCAAAGGCCAGACGACAATGAATCTGGACAACTGGTAAAAAGGCAAATGGAAAAGCAGTAGATTGCCATGGCCTATGCCAACGAAGCTGACATCTTGAATATGGCCTTGTTGGGTATAACGGCCGCACAGTGGGTGCCGCTATCAACCCGAAGAATCGGATGGAACTAGATATTTGTATGAGCTAAGGACGTTCGGTGAAAGCCAGAACAGGAACACAGCCAACCATGAATGATCTTCAGTACGACATAATCGTAGCTGGCGGCGGAACGGCGGGAACGGCGGCGGCCGTCGCGGCGGCGCGACAAGGACACCGCATCCTGTTAGTGGAGGAACAAAATTGTCTAGGCGGCATCTCAACGTCCGGAGGCGGCGGAGAATGGTTTGCATCACTCAAAGGGATGGAACTTGATCCCAAGCGCCACCAAGCGTTTGCGCCACATGACACAAGGTTCGATAGTGACGATATCACACAGAGAGCAAATGGGGCGGACCACGATAAGTAATTGGAATTCAGAAGGATAGGGTTAAGTCAATGTCAAAAAGTGAGTTACTATGGACCGACCCCAATGTTTAGATAGTTTCAATATAAAAGGATAATACATGACAACTGACGGCAATAAACAAAAAGGAAGCCAGCGTTTGCCACTGGCAAATCTCCACGCATGGGAGGCCCTTCAGTACGGAATGTTTGTCCATTTTGGGATGAGTACATACGAAGGGATCGAACTGTCCATGGGAGACAAGCCTTCGATGACCTACGCCCCGGACAAACTGGACGTCGATCAATGGGTATCAGTCGCGCGAGACGCGGGCATGAAATACGCCATTCTGACCGCCAAGCATGTTTCTGGTCACTGCCTCTGGCCATCAAAGCACACTGACTACCACATCGGCACAAGCGGCAACACCACCGATGTTGTTGAAGCTTTCGTCAATGCCTGCGATAAGCACGGTCTCATGGCAGGCCTTTATTATTGTTCATGGGACAACCATCACCTTTTGGGTTCCCTTACCCCATCCATGACCCGTGGGGACGAACCCTTCACCACCCTGGCGTATCAGGAATTCCAGTCTGCCCAAATCGAAGAGTTGTTAACTCAATACGGAAGCGTTGGCGAAGTGTGGATTGACATCCCGTCCGTTCTTCCTCGCCACTATCGGCAGAACCTTTACAGTCAGATCGTCACCCTGCAACCAGACGCGGTGATCATGATGAACAACGGGATCGGAGACGGATCGAGCTACCCCGTGGAAAAGGCGTGGCCAGCTGATCTCATCGCTATCGAGCGATTTCTCCCTAACAGTCACACTGGGCATGTGAAATGGCGCCAGATAGAGGGCAAGTCCTATTACATGCCAGGTGAGGTATGCGACCCCATGGGAAAAGAATGGTTCTTCACGAAGAATGATCGGCCTCGCAGTGATGCGGAGTTACTCGGAATGTACCTAGCCCGAGTTTCGCACTTTAAGTCGTAAGTCGTTGATAATCAACGCCTCCAT
>CAZNWT010000031.1:0-42537 GCA_964576795.1 uncultured Victivallales bacterium | reverse complement strand
ATGTCCGAAGCCCCTCCCGCAACTCGAAGATTTCCTAATTTGGAACCGCTGAAAAATATCTTTTTCTCCGCACGCATTGCGCCACATTAAATGTTACCGAAGCAAGAAACTGGAAGGAGGACAAAAAAGGTGGTTGCGCCATAATTGATGTTACCGAGCAAAAAGGAGCATTACATTATCGGGGCCTTCGTGGCTTCGCCACGTATTTCTCTGCTAACACAGGCCTGTTCGTCGCATTCTGGGTAATAATGAGCGCTTAGACTGCAGGTTTTGATCCAGAATCAGTAACCGTTAAGCTTGGCCGATTTGGGCCGCAGATGACCGATCATGGTCGCGACTTGAGAATGTATGTACGTTTGTAATTGAGCGAGGTGATGACCGACCAAGCGTGCTGGTTTTCCATACCCGGCACTGTGGTCAGAGCTGGGTAGACGCGGAGGGAACGGCGTTGTTCTGGGATAGAGCCGGCAACTCGCTCGCAGAAGTTCTTTTCGCCAACGATCAAGGTGTCCTCCCACCATCCTTCTTTGGCATACTCGCGGCTATTCCACTTCTCGTTGCTAGCTGTCCCGCTGATGCGAGAACTGCAACGCCTTAGCATTGCGCACACATCGGTGAGTGATGTGATAGCAGCAGTCCTTCAGCCATGGTCGCTTTGCTCTTGAAGAAAGTGGATTCGATCCCATGGACGGATAATAGCGAAGGGCACCGTTCAGGTCACGCACTGCTCTTGAGATCCAGAAAACTTTCTGACTATTCTGAAGTGAACCACGCCTTGCGCGAAAGAGTCAACCACTTGAGATACAAGCTCAAGTGCGCCCATTATGGGTTCTTCGCTACTTTGAATGGGTAATCGGCCCCAACGCCCAACAACCAACATCCAACAACCAACGCCCAAGGAGAGAAAATGGCAGATGGAACAAGAAAGTACGATCTGGATGACAGGCTACTCGAATACTCGGCCTCGAGTGTCCGATTGGTTGAGAACATGACAGGGTCGAAGGCTGCAAATCACGTAGGAGGCCAAGTGCTACTCGTGCAGGGCCATGTACTGGTTGAAGGCGTAACAAACCACATTGATGCCCATCTTGAACGCCTGCGACTGTAGAGCCTCGGAGGCGCCCGACCCTCCGGTTTGCCAGGCGTCATTTATGTCGCCCTGGTGATAGAACACCACCCACCGCCCCTGGTACTTCATGCCCAATGCACGGTTACCGGAATGATGCCATAGCCGCGGTGCGCCATTTGGGAAGAGATAGGGCTGCCGATAGATGATGTCATCATTGGCAATGTCGATCCATTGACCCTCCGGCAGCACGCGCTGCATCAGCGAGCGGAACGCCGCATTGAAGTTGCCGCCACCGTTGTCCGCGAAAATCATTCCCCCTTCCTTCTGTAGATACCAGCGTAGTGTCTTGATATCGCGCGGATTGACCGTGATGTTGCCGCTCCCCGTCAGGTAGGCAAACGGAGGCGCATAGTTTTTGGGAAAACGACGTAGGTCGGCCACGCGAATCGCCTCGGTGGAAGGAGCAATTGCAAAACCCGTCAACTCCCGGAATTTGAGCAGGAAATTGTAGTCCGCCCCCTTCCCCATCTGCTGATCCCAGTCGCCGCTCCCGTACCGCAAACGGATGAAGCGCACTTTCGCGTTTTCCATTCCAAACGGCCAGCCGCCCTTACCGGGACCACCCTTACCAATCCCCGATGTGAGCGTGGACGCCTCGTAGGTGTCCAACGTCTCCTTCTCCACGATCTCGCGAATCTTGCTGTCATCGATGTCCGGGACGTAGTAGCTGATGGCACTGTTCGGGTTAAAAACGTATTGTTCCTCAGGCTTGGGTTTGATGCGTTTAACTTTCACCATCTGGGCCACCGGCTCGCCGGTGCCCTTAGGGATGCCGTACGGCTTCTGCATACAACCAAAACGCATCAGGACCGGAAGCATAAAAATCATGAACACGTGAAGAAACGTGGACCAGTTGCCGGCCACACGAAAGTGCGGGTCGTCGCCTCCTGAACGAAAACGCCGCAGTAGGCGATCCCCCAACAAGAGCCCCGTACGCGGCCTGCCTCCATAGAAACACGTCACCTCATTCAGGCAGAGGCAGAGCAACAGAAGCAATCCCAGGCCAAAGAACGGCAACCAACCCCATGACGTGTAAACCCAGAGATAGTTTCGCAAATCCTTTGGAAGGATCTTGTCCTCGGAAAGGAACATAACGGATGGAACCTGGAGAATGAAACGCAGAGCCCAAAGCCAGACAACGACAAAATAAGCCCCCACGGCCTTGAGTAGATGGTAGCACACAGGTCGCCGAAAGAAGGCCAACACGCCACCCAGCAACACTAGGCACGCCGCTACCCGGAGAAAAGCCGCTAGGGACGCTGCCGAAGCGGTCAGACCACTATTCTCAAGATACGCGAGCTGCGCCGGAAGAAAATCGGCCCAGGTCACGTAGGCCTTATACCCATACAGGCCACACCATCCGGCCACACCCCCCAATACCGCACATAGCAACCCAAGCCGCGCCGACCACCCCAGACGCCCAAACAGTCGCCCCGTAACGAACACAAGCAACCGCAGCAGCCAGACAGCCCCACGGTGCGCACCCGCAACCACCGCGAAGACGAACACCGTCATAGTTTTACTGCTGGGGAACTTCATTTACGACACCCTATGGGAGCGTGCAGGTTTCGGGTCTCAGATACCCAATATTCAATATTAAATATTCAGTATTCAATTCTCGAAAAGGTCATCAATACTATCGAGGCTTGAGGCTTCAGGCCGTAAGTTGGACACCTCATTGATCTCTTGAACGATTGCCGATGTTTCCTTTTGGGATTCGTCGCCAGTCGATGCTCCTTCCGGCGGGTTCGATTTCGTCGTCGCCGCTGCACGCTTCTTTTCAGCAGCTTTTTTCTGGAGCGTCACTTTGCGTGCTTCAGCCTCATCGGCCTGCTGCTGTTCAATCGCCGCCTTGGCATCCGTTTCCCGATCTCTGATGGCCTGTTTCAGGTTCAGCGTCCGGTACTTGAAGCACAGCCCCATGTTCCCCAGCGACAGAACCAGGATGACGATAAGATGTGCAGCAATCGAAAGCAGCAGTGTGCGCCGCAAATTGGACTGCGATACCGATGTCATAAGGCTATCCGGGTCAACCGCTTGAAACCCATCGTCCTTTACCCGCTTGAAATGTACCTCTTGCATGTCTATTCCTCCGTTCCCACCAGCGCGAGTTCTGCGCCAGCCTTACTTAACTCAAGAATCACGTTGCCAAACTTATCCTGGGGCACACTACGGTCAACCTTCAGCATGACGACCTTGGTGTCCATATTCTCCAACAGGGCTACCACGCCTACCTGCAAAATATCCAGTGAGCAAGGAGCGCCTTGCAGCCAGACCGAACCTTCCGCATCCACGGTCACTGACACGCTGCTTTCCTCAAGCACCTCAATATCGGGCGATTGTGCTTGCTCGATTTTCACGTGCCCTTCCTTGATGAAGTTGGAGGTAAGCAGGAAGAATATGATTAGCAGAAAAGCAATATCACCCATCGATGCGAGGGGAATCAAAATCTGCACCCTGTCTTTTTTTCGTTTAAGTTTCATCGGACGGACTCATCCCGCAAGGCCAGAATCCCACCCGCTTGGCTAATAGCCGACACCACTTTGAAATAGCGGTCGTAGGAAACATCCTTGTGACTTTCGAGGATAACCATGCGCTGCGCTTCGGGTTGAGCAACCAAGTCTGCGGAGGCAAGGCGGCTGCGTAGGGCATCCAGAGTCAGATTTTCAGGCTCCTCCCCAACGTAAATCTCATCCATCCGCAGGTCGATGGAGAGCTGCTTCTGTTCGGTCTCCGACTGCTCGCTGGTTCCTGACGGAATATCCATGATCCGTCCCGCCGGCCGTACGAAGGTCGAGGTAAGGATAAAGAAAATGATAAGCAGGAAAGCAATGTCGGAGAAAGCCCCAACGTTGATTTCTCCATTCGAGCGCTGCTTGCGTTTAACTCTCATAGGTCAGCACCTAGTCGGCAGTCGTTCCCGGATCAGGATCACTTGTCTTCCATCACGTAGTCCAACGTGATCAGGTCCATCAGGCGCGTCGCCGATTCCTCGATATTGAGGACAAAGTGATCGATTCGCTTTGAGAGCATATTGTGTGCAACAACGGCGGGGATCGCGATGATCAGTCCTGCTGCAGTGGTGACCAGAGCTTCGGCGATTCCGGTCGACACCGCCGTGGCATCCAACGCACCGGCACCGGCAAGACTCTGAAACGACCGGATCATACCGGTTACGGTTCCTGTCATCCCCAGCAACGGAGCGACACTCCCCACCATGATCAGTAGGTTCATGCGCTTCTCAAGCGCCTCAATGACATGCGGCGCGTAATCGCCCATGGTCTTGTTGACATTGGCTTCAATCTCCGCCAACGGCCGCTCGCGCTGTAGCAATTTGCGGAACTTAAGCAGCCCCACCATCAGCACCGCAGCCACGGGTCCGCGAAACCGCTCGCACTCGCGAATGGCCTCATCAACGCGCCCCTTCTCAAGGTTGCCGATAACCCCATCCTGCAATTTTGACGTGTCGACCGTCGCCTCCCGGAAAGCCCGCGCCCTGTCAATGATAATGGCCACCGCCAGTACCGACAGTAACAGCAGCGGAATCATAATCGCCCCACCGTCTAAGATGTGTCCTAACATTTTCTTTCTCCTTGTCTTTGGCCTGATTCTGTCAAGCATTCTCGGGCTCTTGACGCTGAACGTTCTGATCGTTAAGGGGTTACGCCGGAGTCGCCGTTCTCACCCGTTTTACACTTGGTCTCCCCCCTAGTCGCCACCCTTCGTTGAGTACACTTAATCCAACTCCCTAGTCGCAACGGCTTGGGGACCTACAACGAAGCAGCCCGACCGCATCGCTGCGCGAAGCGCTGCGGGCAGATTCGACTAAGTGTACCCGACGAGATGTGGGGACTAAGGATTTCGACTAAGAGCGCTCTCCGTTTTCATTACTTTTTATGAAACGTTTGACACTATCTTCGGCGCGTCATTTGCCCCGGCAAGTCACTCCCCAATCTTCAATCTTCAATCTATCTACTTATTCATAACCCGCAGAAGCTTCTCACCCTTGGCTGCCGACTTCGAGCCAGGATACTCGCTCATGAGTTGCATCGTCTTTTCCTGCGCAAGCTTTAGGTTCCCCAATCGGTAGCCAGCGATAGCCCATTTCAACAACATCTCGTCCAGAAAACCGGCATCCGGGTAATCCTGAAACACCTGTTCGATCAATTCGATGGCACGCCCATAATCACGCGTCTTCAGGTAGTAGTTCGCCACGCGATCAAGAGACTCACCGGCAAACGGCGATTCAGGGTAGAGATCGGCACACTGCTTGTAGGCCAGTAGTGCGCGGCTCAGATCAGGCTCTTGTCCATCCCGTGCACGTCCCCGGGCATCCTGTTCCATAAGCTCTGCCAGCATGAACTGGGCTTCGGGCTTGAGATCACTCTGCTTTAACCGCAATAGGCCGTTGAGGATGTTAACGGCTTCTCGCCTGTCTTTCTCCCGCTCGGTTTCCAGCTTCGCCCTCGCCACACGCATCAATGCCCTATCAACCAACGTTGAGTCAGGGAACATCCTGACCAACATATTGCACACGGCAATCGCCTCGCCAAGCTTATCTTGCACCATCAACAGATCCCACTTGGCATTGAAGGCTTGCTCAATGAGTTCACGCTCCAAGCCCGCCCGCAGACCCTCTTTGATGACGTTCTCTGCACGACTTAATCCCTGCGCCGCTTTCTCGGAGGCCTGTCGATTCAACCCAACGTCTTTGAAGATCTCGCCCAGCTTGAGAAAGATCCTGGCTTCGATCAGGTCTTTACGCGCCTTCAGTTCCTGCGACTTCACCATGCGGTGCTCAATCTTGACGTCCTGGATATCCCCTGCCAACACCTTGGCCTTATATGAGACTACCCGTTCCCCATCACCTTCGATATGGGCAGCATCAACGTACTCCATTAGAATGTCATCATCCTGCCCTCCAGTAATACTCCCTCCTGCGGAAGCCGACGCCTCCCCTTCCCCAGCGAGCACCAGGTCAGCCGAGCCGGTGAATATCCCGGAATGGGGCTCGGTCTCTGTGAGGACCACTTCCAGTTGCGCCCGCTCTTGTACCTCCTCATCTTCTGCATCCAACTGCACACCGCGTTGATCCACGTCGATTTCGCGTTTTACGGTGTACTGGGTCCGCACGGTCACCTTCAGTGTGTCCGGATTGTCCGACACATCAGCATCGAGGTCACGGACACGCACAAAAAACGGCTGCCCGCCAAACACCCCCTTCGTGTACTCACGGTAGGCCCCATCCGTGAAACCGCCAGCCGCGGAGGAAACCATACGAATCGTCACCACAGAGCTGACATTGCATTCACCGACAGCCGTGTTGAGGTCTCGGTACGTCACCTTGACGGCATCCCCCCCCACGATCTGAAGCACGCCATCAGCGGGCTGAGGCACCCCGGGCTGAGTCTCAATCGAGCCCATGTAACGGATGCCGTCCTTACCGAACGGCTCCATGGCAACGGACTCCGTGTCACCGCTTGCGGCCTGAATGCTGACTTCCAACGACTGCTCCCCCGCGCTGAGCACAACAAGGTCTTCATCCTCAATCTTGACAAAGAGCCGCTGCCCCGCCTCGGCAAGTACATCCTGATCCCCGCTGGGTTCGACACTGGTGCCCACCATCTTCAACGCCTCGGCTGCACGCGACCAACGCTTCAACTTGAAGTGGCACAACCCAATGTAGTAATAGGCCTCATTGGCAAACACACTCCACGGGTAGTCGCCCGTCACCTTGCGCAGTGTCACGAAGGCCTGGTCGAAATTGTTAAGGTGATAGTGGCAAATCCCAGCTTGATAGAGCCCCTCGGCCTGAACCGCTTCCTCTTCGGATTCGACGCACTGCATGTACTGCTTCAGCGCCAGGTCGTACTCCCGACTGGAGGAGTAGAAATTCCCTACCGCCACGTGAGCATGGAACCGGGTCTTAGACTTCGGGAAGTTTTCCGGAACGGATTTCAGAAGCTTGAGTCCCCGTTCCTCCTGTTTCTGCTGAATCAACTCGATGCCACGGTTCAGCATGTCCGTCGCCTTGTACTCCATGCGTGCTTCTTCCGTGTCTGCCGCCTTCGAACGACGCTTCCTCGCCGCATTCCCATCAAGAACAAACGTTGCGAAAAGCAACAATGCCAAACCAATCACCATTCGTTTCATCCGCACACCATCCCTACTTTTAAATTGTCTCTTCTCAATCGTCCAACACCCCGCCACCGGTCGCAATTCCGTACTGCTCGAGCAACTGATGCGCACTGGAGGACTGCGGAGATATGGGATACATTTTCAACACCCGTCGGGCTGCGGCCACAGCATCCTTAGCGCTACCCGCGGCATGATAATAGGAGGCCTTCTGCCATGCAGCACGAGCAGCATTGTCCGGAAAACTGTTCTCGATCTCATTCAGCGTCGTCAACGCCTCCTGAAGCTTTCCCCAGCGATAATAACATTCCTGAATGGCCCAGAGATTATGCGGCGGGTTGTTCATCTTCCGGTAAAGCGCGATGGCCTCTTCATAGCGAGCCAGGCGATCCTTTAGCAGCGCCGCATGACTCCCCAGAGCACGCGGACTCCAATACTGATGATTGGCGTTCTCCACATGCACGAGGTGCTCGATGGCTTGCTTCCAGTCTGATTGATAATAGGCCATTTCATACCGTTTGTAGACCGCGTGAAGTGGGTCGGTCATCTTGGATATACAGCACTCCGCCGATGTCCAATCCCCAGCTTCCCGCATGCGGTCAGCTAGCCACGCATAGCGTGTGTTTCGGTCCTTCTCCTCGGGAAGCGCCTGCGTCAGCGGGATGATCTCATCAATCAAGCGACGCGTCTCAACACGATCTCTCATCCGCTGCGACGCAAAGTAGATAGCGTTGTGATAGAAACTCCATCTGTTGTTCGCCTTGTCATACCACGACTTCTGCGCCTTGAACCAGTCGTAGAAGGCCTTCATGTCCTGCTTTTTCTCTTCGCGATTGAAATTTGTGTATTTACCCCACCCAGTGTGAAAATGACCCCACGCCTGCTGCCACGCAAAATCAGCCACCCCCCTGCGGAAGCTTGGATCGTCACGGTTATCGTCATGGAGCAACCACCTCTCGAAGCCGACGTAGTTGCGACTCTTGATGTAGATGTCGGTTACCATGCGCTTCGCCACGAGGGCCTCAGACGGGTTGGATTTGTTAAAATCCCGCACGGTCTGCTTCCAAAAGGCCACGGCGGCTTCCTGTTCCCCATTGCGCCACTTGTTGTCGGCGAGGCGCCTCAGCGCACCTGCAGCCACAGGATGTTTCTGGTAGTCCTCGTCTTCGACCACTTCGAGCATAGCTTCGAGCCCTTCGCGCGTGTCGCCATTCTCTATGTGCGCCATCCCGAGATAAAACAGCGCCGGAGCCGCGTCATCCACAACATCCCCGAAGAAGTCCAGAACCTCATTGTAGACCTTGATCGCAGTATTGCGATCCTTGGCGTGATGAAGACTGTAGCCCCGCATGAACAGAATATAGGAAAGTGCTTTCGAATCAGGAAACTGCACCTTGAACTTCTCGAACTCGGCCGCGGCCGCCCGATAATCTTTCACCTCGAACAGCCGCACCGCCTTCGCATACTGCGCCCGTTCAAAGAGTGTCAGCGTCCCATAACGTTCAGCATTCAGCTTCCAAGTCCAATCTGCGGAGGCAGGCAACGCAAGAAGGAGAATCAGGAGGAGAAGGGAATTGAAAATTGCTGTTCGGCGGTGCTGGCGGCACTTCGCTCGCCTCCCTACATCCCGAATGGTATCTGTAATTGTCTCGCTCAATTTTCTATTCCCTCTTTTTTCGCATCCCCAAATTTTCAATCTTCAATCTTTACTCTTCAATTCTACTAAACACCTCTTCGGTCAAGCGTCCCCGGGCGAACTTGGCCCACTTTGTAGACGGATAGTCCCAAGTTAGCTTCTTAAATGTCTGGTAGGCCTTTACGTAGTCACGATTCTTAAACTGGCTGTCACCCTGCCAGTACATGGCCTCAGGACAGATCGCCGTGTCGTCGGGATAGGTCTCGACAAGGAGTGCAAACACCGTGATCGCGTCAATGTAGTTGCGGCTGACGCCTTCGGCCTTCTCGTTCTCCATCTTCACATAACTCTGGCCAGCCAGGAAGAGTGCCTTGGAGGCGAGTTCATGTTCGGGATGCTTGTCCTGGAATCGCGCAAAGATACGCCCGGCAGTGCGGTACTTGGCGTGGGTGTAGTAGTAATTACCAAGCCGCACAGTCGCATCGGCCACCAGGGGGCTGTTCGGATAGAGATAGGTAAGCTTGACGTACTCCTCGCAGGCCTGCTCGTAGTGCTCCATCTTCTCCAGACAGATCGCCTTCCTGAATTGTGAGCGCGAAGCATACTCGCTATCCGGCCAACTGCTGATGACACGCGAATACCGCCCGATCGCCTCCTGATAGTCATCCAGTTCCTGGGCAAGATTGGCCAGCAGGAACTCACCCTGTGCCACAAGGGAGGTGTTGGGATAGTCACGCATGGCCTCCTCCAGAATACGCTTACCCTCGGCAATTTTCTTTGTCGACTGCTCGTCCTGCTTCAATTTTCGATGATCCTTCGCCATCTCGAAGAGAGCCTCGGCCAACAAAAATCGCGTTTTTACGGCCATCTCAGGATCCTTGAAACGCTTCGAGAACGACGCCATCCGTCCATCCGCGCCCTTGCGGACCCTGCCGACAACCACAACATTGGTAGGATCGTCCGAAACTAAAGAAATCGTGTCCACATAACTGAAGGTAATGGACGCTCCAAACTGCACCTGTAACGTCTCATTCGTCGTAACCGGCTGCACCACCCTCCCCTCCGTATCCTTATCCACAAAAATGGGTTCTAGCACTGCCGTGAAGAGTCCCGAGTGCGGCAGTGTTTCCAGTAACGACAAGCGCAGCCGGTCGCCTCCTGCTACCATGACCGCAAGCTCTACCGTCTCACGCTGGGCAGAGGTATCCCGATCAGCATCGCTCACTTGTACGTAAAACTTCTGGCCCAGGTGAATCGCATCTTGTGGCACCGTGTAGCTGCGATCCATCAACTGCAAACGGGCATCGGATCGCAATTCCACACGACGCTCAGTCAGGATGTCACCCGCCTCATTGCGCAGACTCAGATGGACTACATCATTTCCAGACACGATAATCGTCGGTACTCGAAAGCGCTCATCCGCGCCCTCCGCCACCGGACCATTCTCCGGCTCCGACATGAACATGTCCGTCTGGATCCGATCATTTACATTATCGCCAGGAGCTCCCAGTTGCAGTCGCAAGACACCGGCAAAACGCCCTTCGGAGAGGAGCATATCAGCGGGATGCGGCACACAGCCACTGAGCCGCGTGGGAAACCCCTTCTCCTTCGCAAGCTGTGCGAGATCACGCAGTTTCATCCGCACCTCCACGACAAGCGGATCACGCCCCTCCGCGACTGCGGCTACGCGCTCAGACTCAGCCACAGCGCTGAGCACACACCGACTGTCGGCGTGCAAAGCCGCCGACGGATGAAAGGCTTCCACAAGGATGGGAGCATTTGCGCTCACCTGAACCGCAGACGTCACGCCATCCTGCATGGCAACCGGCTCGCCCAAAACCACGTCAGCTAGAATGTGGATATCCTCAGCCGGTACACCCTGACGACGGAGCCGTTCCGCCTTCAGCCGAACGCGCGCACTGCGGTCTTCCTCCTGTACGACCCACGTGCGAAACAGCCCCATCTCGGGCGAAAGCGATCCAGCGTCAGTGATCGCATACTGCCGCTCGATTGGAACACCCGGATCCGTGTTCTCCCGATCAAGATAGTGCGCCGTCACCGTGTCGCCAGGGCGCAATATGATCGTTGTCCCCTCTGTCTTCTCCCCAAGCGTCAGGATCTGCATGAACGTGCCAGCGTGCGTGTCCGTGCCATATCGTTGTTGCGAAATCCGTGTCTCCAACGCCAGCAACGCCAGCGTCTCTCCCGATGTGGTCGTCACCTTGAGGTCCACGGTGTCACGTGCGTCAGTGCGGTCCTCGTCATAGTCCGTCACAATCAGCATGAGTTGGTCACCCACTCGCCCGCGGCGGGCAGCCATGTAGTCGGCAACCAGATCGCCGTTCCCGTCCGGACTTAATAACTCGTAGGCCAACTTGAGCGATGCATTCGCAAACGAAGCCCCAAGTTGCGCCGTCAGTTCCGGATTCTTTGGATCCAGCCTATACTCATCGGTATACGTCACTTCGATCTCGTCGCCAGCCGCCACCTCCAGCACGCGGTTTTCACGGCCTAGCGTAAAGTCATAGGGCGATGGAATCACAACCGTCTCACTATCATCCAGCACGCGAATTTCGGTAGCCGTGAGCGCCTGTCCGTCAAAATCGTCGAATACCCAGCGTACGCGCCGCAGGCGCACAGGTTCGAAAAACTCGGCCTCAAACCCTGTTTCCTTCTTTGCAATCGTAGCCCGCGGCCGCAGCAGATCAGCCAGCGCAGGGTTTGCAGCAGTAGAGAACCACTCCTCCAGAAGCGGCGCATAGGTACCATCTTCCTCTAGATAGCCGATCACAACCTGCGACTCCGCCCAGTGATCCCGGAACAGGACCTCCAAACGGTGCGGGCCAGCCGCGAAAAAACGCTTAACGGTATGCGCGAGAGCGCCTGTATGAATGCCCCCCCCCATCACGTAATTACCATCGATGAAGACATGCGCATACTGCCAGTTGCTCGGAGAAGCGGGCTGAAGGAACTTCAGCGTTAGAAACCGATTTTCCGGCAGCCAGAACACCCCGGAGAGACGCGTGGTGTACCAACCGTTGCGTTTGCCGATCGAAGTGCCCTCGCGAGAGAAAGACGGCTCGGGCAGCACATAACTTTCTACAGTGCCCCGTTTCAACACGCCCCGAATCTGTTCCGGCGTGGACTGGCTGCCGCGGCCAATCTCAACAAGCACACCGCCTGCAACGGTGTTGGTATTTTCCGGAAACTCGGCCAAAAGCCCCTGCCCTTCCGCCAGTCCACCGAAAAGTCGCACGCGCCGAATTCGCCCGACATCCGGGGTAGTGAGAGCAACCCGCTTGACGTTGTGCGAACTCATGGTGTCCACTTCCACCCACTTTCCGAGCTTGCCATCCGCCACACTAACCCAGGCGGCGGACCGCGTACTATTAATGATCGTGTTGGGATCTCGCCCTTCCTCGGTATCCGATGCCGTGGCCATCGGATACGGCACCGCCGTCGGGACAGCGGCTTCGAAGCACCCCGAGTGGGGTGCCGTTTCAGTCAACTCAAAGCCATCCAGCAGGTCACCGGAACGCGTCACCAGTTTCACCTCCACACGATCTGGCTGCGCGCTTACATCACGATCAAAATCGGTAACCTGGACATGGATCGCACTCCCTGGACGTACCAACGTGTCTCGACTCTGCCGCTGCCACGCACTCTGTTCCACCGCACGCTGCACCGCAATGCTGCGCTCCATTTCCAGCGATTCGCGTTCTTCGCGAGAAAGAATCGCTCCCGAGCTCGCTACGAGTTCGGCATCGGACTTAATGGAGAGCAACTTGGCTGGGTAGTTGATGTCGTTCGCTTTCTGGAACGCCTCATCAATCTGGTAACTCACCGTGTCGTCGCCCATCACCTCAAGAACCAGATTGCCTGGCTGCGGATCGCCCAATTTCGTAGCGATCGTTCCAACAAAAAGCGAATCGTCGTCGGAGCTGACGAGCAGATTCAGATGCTCCGTGTCGCCTCCACGTGTCGTTGTAACCCGTACCGGAATGGCCTTGCCACCGCGTGCAACGGAAAGATTGCGATCCTGTAACTTCAGCGTTAGATTACGCCCCGGCACCGCAACCGTCTGTAAGTCCAACCGCCCAATCACAACCTCTGTGCTCGACAACCCGCGCGGTAGCAGCAAACGTAGCTCACCCTCAAGCAGACGCCCCTGCACATGACCGTGCTCACGACGAAACACCTCGCGCAACTGATCACGCGAGAGCATAAACTCCTTTTGATCGAACGCCATCTTCGCATACAGGTAATAGGCTTCTGCCTGCTCGCGCAACGTGCCCGTATCCACAAGACGCTGTAGCCGGGCATCGGCACCGGTATAGTCCTTGGTTTGGATCATCAGGTCAATCAGGCGATAGCGAGCGGTCAACCCAGCCTCCGTCACCTTGTAGCGCGACGTGTCGATCAATCCCTGATACTCGATGCGGGCCGCCTGAAAGTTCTCTTGGTCACGATAGATGTCGCCCTTTGTCAGCGAAACCCGCGCCATAACCTCGGCATCAAAATCCATCTCCTTCAGAAGCACCGTGAATGCGAAATTCAGAGCAGGCTTATACATATTCTGCTTGCGCATCTGATCAATCGCCCACCCCACGTACTCCGGGTTCATTGCCAACCACTTCTCACGCAGCAGTGCCAGATGGGGTTGCGTCAGCTCCCACGCGCGGGTGCCGTTTCCGTGACTCAAGAACTGCGCTGCCAAGTGGAGATCGTACGTCGGGTCACTCTTTTCAACGGGCAACAGACCTTCGATGTGGCGCGCCGCACGACTCTTGATTGCGATCAACTCCTTCTTAGCCTCCTGATCCCCTGACGCTATCACTCGTGTCTGCATCATACCCGCAAACGTAAACAGCAACTCCCACGACTCGGCCTCCTCTAATGCCTTCACAACGGGATCGAGCAGATATGTACGGCAGCTTTTCCAGTCCACCTCAAATGCAGCAGCGGCCGTGTAGGGATCCAGCGATCGGGAAACGCGAGCCCATTCGCCCCGCTCGATCATACCCGTCAGGCCTATGACCAAGTGCCGCACAGCTTTCCGGCGATCACCACCAATGCGTCCCTCAGTCAGGGCCATCTCGGAAAACTGGCGGTCAACAGCCTGCCCCGCCTTCTGAAACACAGGGTTGTCTTTGACCGTTGCCAGGGTGGAGCATTGCTGCAGCAGCGCAAAGCTGAACACCAACCGGTCTCGTTCGGTGGCAGGAATCGCGTCCACCATCGGTTTTCCAACAGTCAGCAGGATGTGGGCGCGATTGTCGGTACTGCGTACCTCCCCCCTTTCAGCAATTGCAAACACTGCCTTCACCCGTTCCAGGGCTGGGCGAGCCTGTAATTTCAACATTGTGCCATCAAACCACAGCTTGGCGGCTTCCGGACGTTCGCTGCGCGAAAAGCATCCATACAGGCGACCCAACAATACCGGGTTCAACTCACGCGGCTCCGAGGCAAGCAAACGGTCCGTTAAGGCGGCCACCAATGTCTCAGGTACATTCACCTCCGCCTTCGAGTAGACCCAGATGATCTCGATGCACGAGTTTAGATCTGCACGACTGAATAACACCTTGGGCATAGCCAGCACCGTTCCCACCTGCTCGATGTAGAACGCGAAAGGCCACCGGCAGTAATCGGCTCGCTGACCATGCATGTGGCGGTTCAGCCAACTCAGCGCCGTATCCCCCAGCTTGTCATACAGTCCATCAAACAGAGACACCGCCTCGCCTTTCGGGCTACAGACGCCCAGACGCCAGGCCACTTCCATGTTCAGGGCCTGCCCCTGCCGTACCAGCGTCGTATAGTGCAGCGCTGCGGGCCAAAGCAAGGCGCGATGTCCATGGTCGTACGCACGACGTATGAGATAATCATAATCCTGCCCGGTCGATGTAACCCTTTCGCCCCACAACGTGGCAACCTTGCCAATATCCTCACGGTTGTTCGTGACGTGATTAATGTGCAGCGCCAATACGCGGTTGGCCAGATACTCCTCCTCCGTTGCCGCATCCCATTCTGATCCGTAGATTTTCCCAGGGTAGGCCTTCAGAAAAGCCTCCGCCGTTGCGTAGACCGCTGCATCGGGATGCGCTTGATTCAGCTTGATCACCTTCATGGCCAGATAGGCATTGCGGGCCGGGTCTGCCGCCGGCGTGTTCTGCGCCACGGTCGCCTTGAAAGCATTGAATCCCGCATGCTGCGCCCAGCTCTTGTCTCGCTTTTCCATCGCGGCCACCAATGCCCGCAGCGCTAGGCTGGACCCTTCGACAGCATGCACAGCTTTTAACACGGCCACCTTCACGTCATTAGACACCGCACCATTGCCCATAAAATGCTTGGCGATGTGCTCAGCATTCCACATTCCGGTGAAACCAATCATGACGTCGCGCACAACGGCAGGCAGGGCATCGGCATCACCCGCACTACTGCAAAGATCGAGCACGTGATACTTCAGCTGCGCGGCCCGAAAGGGCGACTCGCCTTGCACCCACTGCGCAAGCTGGGCTGCGAACTGCTTGCTCTCGGTGAGGTTCACTAAATCGCGAAAGCGATCCGGGTGCAGAAACCGGATATGCTTCTGCAACATGGCCGTCTGTGCAGCCTTATTGTCCGCAAGGTAGCTTGTCATGGCCCGTTGAAAAAAGGTATTGAGGAGGTTCCGTCCATTCACCTGTGTCTTGACTTTGCCAACCAGCACATCCATTCGCTGCTGAATCTGAGCGTCGTTGACCAATTCCGCCCCGGCCACGTGAAACACCGATGGTGAGTCAAGCAGTCGCCAGATATAGTTGCGATAGTCTGCCTCTGTTCCCCGGTCTCGATAAACAGGCTCCAACGCCAGGAAGGCGCGTCCCGCCAACGGCCGCTCTTTCTCAGAAAGTTCCGAGAGACCGGCAAACCATTTAAAGATCCCGCTTGGCAGTGGCGTGTTCATCCGCTTCTGCACCTGGTAGACCAGGTTGAGGCGGACGGCGGGGGGCTGGCCCACCCACAATACATCCAGACAGCGCGCATACTCTAACATGTCATCGGCTTGCATGGCCAACACCGCTTTGGCCAACTGCAAGCGTAGCGCCTCATCTTTCTTCAGAAGGGATCCAAGCCTCGCAATCCTGTGTGCCAGTCCATTCATTTTGACGGCATCAGCCGCATAATGCTTGATCAGGAGTTCGGTGGCCGCGACCACTTCGCCCAGCGCACCGTTCGCAACCGAACGATCAAAGAATGCCATGCCTTGGCGCCACCCCGTCTCGTCCGCACTGAGCAGCGTTAGACGCTTTTCCAAGCCTTCGAGATAGACGCCACGGGCCAACACGTAGTCCAGTGCCAGCCGCATGCGCTGGCCCTTCTCGTTGGACTGCTCCACGAAGGCCCGGAAGCGCGAAAGCGCTAGGCTATCCTCCCCGTTCATCGCGGCCACATTTCCCGCACGGTAGAGCAAGTTCAAATCGGTGTTCCCCGTTCGCCGCAAGGCGTCCGTTGCCAACCGCCCTGCCGCCAACGGCCGACCCACCGCAAGCGCTGCATCCATGTCCCCGGGACCTGCCACCGGTTCAGCAGCCGGGCTAAGCCCAACAAGTGCCCACACAGCCCCACCCGCCACTAACATCAGCTTGATCGGTATCCTCGTCATGCCACTCCTATCACCTCACTAGACTCAAGGTTAAATTGACTGTATATACTATAGGTGTTGCCAAGAGCCACACAAGGGGTGTTCTGATTATTTTTTAGATCTGACGGGCAATTAACTGCTCATGGTTATATTTTTTACCGCCGTAGATCAATCAAGACCAATGCGGCCCCCATGACACAAACAAGGGGCAGGCCACCCACCACCAGATTCTGAGCACCTGACATCGAATATAAAGGAGCAGTTGCAGAAGAAGTTGCTAGGCTCATCAACGGTTATGATTGCTGGATGACGGGGGGGAATATTGGCTGCATCACCGGGGGATACCACTCATCTACGACTCTCAGTTGCCCCTCGCGCACGAACCCCTCCGGGCGAGCACACAGGCACGTAGTCAGCTCGGAACGAACTTCGGCGCGGATCGAGCTAACGGAGGGATCTGAGGCCAAGTTCGTGAGCTCCGTAGGGTCTTGCTCCAAGTCAAAAAGCAATTCTTCCCCGGTCATGGGGCGCCAGATATATTTCCATCGGCCATCGGTCACCATCTGGAATGCCTGTTCACGGCTGTAGCAGGGGGAGTGTTCGCAGTGCAGCCATTGGCGCACGGGCGTCCCCTCGCCACGTAACAACGGAACCAAACTCTTGCCGTCCACGGCATCCGGTATAGCCGTACCCGAAAGCTCCAGCAGCGTGGGCAACAAGTCCTCAAGGCAGACGACCTCACGAACGTCTTGGCTAGGCTTCTGCCCCAGACCTTCGGACCGAATCAGAAACGGTATGCGGCACGAGCCTTCAAGGGGTTCACACTTCCGGAAGGTGTAGTGGTCCCCCAGCATTTCGCCGTGATCGGATGTGAACGCGATGACCCAAGGCCGCTTCTGACTTTGACTGGTGCTGACAAAATCGAGAATGAGCCACGTGAGTTGATCGTCAAGGTGGTTGATCAACCCATAGTAAGCCGCCTGCGCCATGCGAAGCGTTTCGCCTTTCAGGTTCACATGGGCGCTATCCGCGGCACCACGCTCTGGGGGGTGGCCCGCCCACTCGCCAACAGCCTTGTCCGGCAACGCCATGTTGAGATATCGCTGGTAGTAGAAATCCGGGGGAATCAGGGGAGGATGGGGCGCATAGAACGAAGCGGTCAGAAAGAGGGCGCGATCGTCATCGTGGTCGGCGATCACTTCTCGCGCCTGACGCACGACCCAGTTGGTCGGATGCAGGTGCTCGGCTAGAGGCCACGACTTGGCCTGCCAGCCGTTGAAATCGACGCCCAGCCCGCGAATGCCGCCCAGCAACGGAACTTCCCGGTCCAGCATCTCGGCGTAGCAGTCGCCCTCTTCGTAGGTGGATCCCAAAATACAGGTCTCATAACCAGGATTCTGATCGGTGGCAGCATCCTGGTGCATGTGCCGCCCCACGAGAACAGAGTGATACCCCGCCTGTCCCAGCAAACCCGGGAGAGTCGGTGTGTCATAGGCGGGTGTGGCATAACCCACGGATCCACTCGAAGAGGGATGGAGCCCGGTCAAGAACGCCCGCCGGGCAGGAATGCAGGAAGGGCACGTTGAGTAGGCGCGACTGAAACGACACCCCATTGCACCAAGCGCGTCGATGTTTGGCGTGATCAGACTCGGGTGGCCAGCCAAACCAAAGCAATCCCCCCGCATCTGGTCAGGCATGATCACTAGAATATTCGGTTGTGTGTTCATCCCTATTATGTCCTTTTTATACAGTCGCACTGTCACGTATCAATGTCGCAGGGCCTCCATGTCGAGTATTGGCGCTGATCCCAATATTGTAGAGCCAAGGAGCGTAAGTAAAGCAGATGCGTTTGAAGGAAGTCAACATCTTGTCGTCGTGCGCAGCACAGATAATGGTAACGCCTTCTTCGCGGTTCAGCTCGTGCTGCAACTCGGGATTGCACAACAAAGCCAGAAGAAAGGAGATGATATCTTGAATCTTGATTCTGCTGAAAAAGCCCTCTTTAACAGACGCCCCAAAAGCCGGTCTGAGCTCTTTTTTGGCTACGGAAACACCTCAGCCGCTTTCGCGTCCGTAGTGCTTCTGCCGCCCATACGAGGAGCTTGAATGGTTTTTTGCTTTATCAACACCGATTTATCGAGGGCACACCTGAATGGCACTTACTTCAGGCTGCTTGGCATAGGATTAACCTTTTCCGGTGTGCCATTGAATGCCGAATGACGAAGCACCCAAATACCCAAAGAAAACGGAAGCCCGAATGACAAAATATCCCCATCAGAGCGTTCTCCCTCCCCTTTTTCGGGCTTGGGTATTTCGGGCTTCCTTGGGTGCTTGGGTATTTAGGTATTTCGTCATTGAATGGCACGCAGCATTAACGTGGTTCATGGGAAAGAGCCTTAAGTAAGTGCCATTCAGGGCACACCTCTTTCTGTTACATTCTTAGAGCATTTAAGGGGGTCCTGTGAAGTCAATTTTTATGGCCGTTCACTGGAGCAGGTGGATTGCGCCTTGACTTCACTTTTCTAGGTGACCCTTGTACGCTCCCCTTGTACGCTCAGGGCTTTGCCGCTGTCAGTTCCTTGGGAATTACGTTTAGGGCGAGGTAGACGGCATTGTTTCCGCATTCCGATTGCCGGATAAGGGAGAGCCTCTGTTTTGGCGTGTCGATTTTGGCAACACGCCGTTGAGACCGACTCCCTGTTCTGTGTTAACGACGAAACAGGCTCAAGGGGTAAAAAAAACGGTAATTCGTGAGTCAGTCAGTCGTCTGCTCGATTTCAACCGTTATTATTTGGTTTGACTCAATGGAAATCGTCAACGCTCCGTCTGATGTCGGGGGTAGATTCTCTTCACGTTTCTCATTCAGATTCAATTTCCATGCCTTCTGAATTTTACCCCTTACCGACACGCGTCCCTCCACCGCCTCCGATGTAGGATTGTAGATGCGCAGAACGACGGACTCTCGATCTTCGGCCCGTTTGAAGGCTGATACGACCCATTCCGCCGGCTCCACTGAGAAAAGCGACGCTTCTGCCGGTAACCGCCCGCCTTCCCCCGCCGAAAATTGGAAAGAAACCGGCTTCACGTTTAACGAGAGAGCTTCGTCGAAGACGTGGCCGGTTTGCCAATCCCCGTCATGCGGATAGATGGCATACTCGTAGTCCAACGTGCGCAAGACTTGCCCGCCCTTCTGCTGCGGGAAGTTGCCGCTCGAGCGATACTCGCTACAGATGCGGTTGCGGACGGCACGGAACAACGTAATGGCCACCGTCCTACGCTCATCGTCCAGTAGCTGGTATTCGGTAAAACTGTTGCTGGCGATTGCGAGCCCTTGCACCTCATCACTCACGTCTACGAACATCTGCATCGGCAGTGTTGCCATCTCGGGCCAGTACTCGCCACTCTTATCACGCGTCGGCAAATGGGGGCGGTGATCGACTGTAAAATGACCGGCGGCGTCAGCAGCGTCCGTACGGATGTCCGAAGGCATCATGACGCGCATACGATGGTCCTCGGCCGTGTTCTCGATTGTTGTTCGGACATCCAGTCGCTTGGCCCCACGACGCAGCGTAAATCGCGAGAGGATTGTCACATCAACCGAGTCAGCACTGCGAGTGCTCTCTCCGATGATAGACTTTTCGGGCATCGTGGCACGCACAGGAAGTGACATACGGATTTCAACTGCCAGCGTGGCCGAGAGATGACCATTATGTTCAAGCCAAATGCGAGCCTGCTGACCCTGACTAGTAAAAACACGGTTGTCACGCGGCGGATAGTGCGCCCAGTAGTCCCCGATGTCGCCGGAATCCTCGAAGTAGTGCATGCCAGACACTGTGCGATTGCGCGTCTTGTCCATCATGTCTAGCGTCCCGTCAGCGTTAACCTCGACACGCAGGTACTCGTTTTCCAGGAGCCGCGGTTGGGGCGCGATCTCTCCACCGGGACTCGTGCGCATCTCAGGCCACCATTCGGCTTCGCGCATGAATTGTTTACGAGCCTTGATGCAGAGCACCTTGTAACCCCCCGCAGGCAGCTCTCCAGGATCAATGGTAATCATGTGTCGGTCGTGATTGAATGGCCAGGGGCGCGATTCGAGATCGTGTACGGGGACTGTCATTTGCCGTCGCCCGTGCTGCTGGACATCGCAACGCGTTCCGTCCGCGTCTAGAACATCCACTTCCCATACACTGTCTTCCTTCGGCGTATCGACACAGAGATCGAGCATCTCGCGACGCGGATACGGCAGGGAGTTCACAACGAGCAAAAGCTGATCATGAGAACCAAATGCCGTACAGTCGATGCGCCGGATCAAGTTCGCGATCGCATCTTCTTCAACTACCTGTGCAATTTCCAGGGCTTGGTTCAGGCGGTAGAGGGTGTCGTCGACAGTCTTGTCTTGCGTGACGCCATTGATTGAGTCGTGAGGGTGGGCTTTCAGCATGTAGGTCCAAGCCCGATCCAACATGTGCTTGGGATAAGGCTCGCCCAGCATGGAGAGGGCCGCGGTTAGCGGTTCCGTCCGCCGTATCAGTGCATTCTCAACTTGCTTATTCAACTGCTTGATATGAATTCGTGTCGCAAGGGCGTTACCGGAGCAGGAGCAGGACGGACCATCGCGCAGCTCCCCGCGGACAATGGGCACCCCTCCTAGAGTCGAATGGCCTGAAGTCTGTTCTACAGTTTCTGTCTTCGCCGCAAGGGTCGCGTGGAGATTTTGCGCATACTCCTCGAGTGTTCCCGTCCTGATCTCCCGTTCTGGATGGGCTGCATTTGCATCCCGGATCATTTTCGTCAAGATGGGCTGTGGCGTGGAGAAGTCAGAGCCGCACAGAATAAGCCGACAGTTGGGCATCAGCGTCTCATCCATGGCGTGCCAGGCTGCGTCGAACGCATCGCCTGCCTTGTCGGCGTGATATCCTGTTTCTGGATCGATCCGAAAATAGTCCTCGTGCGCGTGCGCCTCATCGGCACGGTGCATGACCTGACCGGTCTTTCCCCACTGAAAACGATATTCCGGTGATAGGTACTCTATCCCGAAGCGAACCGGTATATAGGCTTGAAAGAACCCGTTAGCGCGAGCATCTTTGCCGAGTCGAGAGGTCAACAGTCTTGTCCCGTCGGGTCCCTCCCACCAGAACTCACAGTTCGGTGCGCGATCTTTCGACACCCGCTTGGCCGCAATGAGAAAGTCGACCTCGAACCCTTTGTAGATCTGGGGAAATTGGGACGTCTGTCCCCATCCGAATGAGTTGTAGCCAATCCCGAGGTGACCGCCGTATGCGTCTGACATGCGAATGCCCTTCAGCAGATTTCGCATTAGGCACTCGCCATCCAACGGGTATAGGTCCGGCAGCGTGTACCACGGCCCTATTTTGAGCCGACCGGCCTCGACCTGGGCACGAATCCGTTTTTCGTCCTCGGGGAAAATCTCAAGGTAATCCTCAATCAGTACGCACTGGCCGTCTGTTACGAAGCAGGCATACTCTTCGTCACGTTCCAAGATTTCCAGCAACTGCTTCATGAAGTCGCGTAGTAATACGCGGTTTTTCCAAATCGGGTAGCGCCATTCGCGATCCCAGTGTGTATGAGGAACGACAATTTCAATTTCAGTTTTAGATTTCATGGTTACGCTATTAACTCCAAGACGTCTGCCAATTGATTTACATAGTAACTGCATAACGACCGCGTTCCGCTGTCATCAATATTGCCTCCCGCCACGCCGATCGGCGTGAATCCTGCTAAACGGAGAGAGCAAATTCCGGCACCACTGTCTTCAATGCCAATCACGTGGTGCCGTTCCTCGAAAGGAATTCCCAACCCTACGCGACAGGCTTCGGCATAGAGCCAAGGATGCGGTTTGGGTGAAAGTTCGCCCAGTGTCCCGCTTTCAATTCCCTTGCGCATTGGGTAGCCGGCCGTGATGATCGCATCGTAGAACGCCAACGGATCACCCAGATCAAGCGCTCGAAAAGCCGAGACAATCTCAGGCCAGGCCTTTTCGTACAATCCCGAGGTTACAAGGCCGATCTTTACGTTGCGTTCTTTCAACTCCAGAAGAAATTCCCTGAGTCCGGGGGCGGGTTGAAAGGCGTCGACCCGACCGCGACCGGCAAGGATCTCGGCCATTTCGCGGTGAACATGCTCGAAGTAGAACGCGCGAGCCTCCTCGACCGTCTTGTCTGGGCAGTACTTCTGAACACAGTGTTGCAGGTGCTCGGAGACACTGTGGCCCGAGACGTGCGGCAGATCATCGTCTTCAAGCTCAAAGCCAGGCTTATCGAGAAGCGACATGGTGGTGAGTTGGATCATCCAGATCCAGAATACCTCGCTGTGGACACTGGTGCCGTCGAGATCCATCAGTATGGCTTTGACGGGGGTGCGTATTTCGATGGGATGGACGGGGTAATAGGCGGGGTAGCCCATGGTAGAAACGACAAGCGCGATGGTGTGATCGGTAAACGCAACAAACTCAACCTTGCCATCGCCGGTGGCTAGGACCTGTTGTACGCCGTCACGGCCCACCACAAAACGACCATCCTTGCACTGGTCAAGAGCAACCAAGCCTCCCGGACAACCCGCTTCAATCATTCCCAATCCAGGAATGTCCCTGCCGACAACTGACATAAATTTTTTTTTAGCCTTAGTATTCACATTACCCTCAATTAACAATTAAAGACGCTTGATTGGAAAACACTAGACATAGAGATGATGAGTTTCAAGGCAGAAGAAGACCTTATTGTTCAAGGATAATTCCGACTACGAGCGTTTCCTTGACAGCCTAGCTCAACGCGTTGAGAAAACAGTAATGTTTATTGTGAAGGTTTCCCTGTTCCAATCCTGCGTTACCGGAAGGAGATGAGCGTTCCGGGCGGTACATAGAGAAACAGTTCGCCGTCACCGCTGACGTTAGCGGGCAAGCCGAAACTCTGCCAGTCGTTGGCGACGGTGTATGCCCCTGCCCGAGTATACGCCGTGCCGTTGATGGTCATGGCGTTCACGGTCAGCCGGTCACCGGCGTCGCCCAGGTTGACTGTTTCGCTCGTGCTCGCCACGATGAGCGCATTCGCAAAGCCGTTGGTCGAGATGGACAGGACCGCCTTGTTGGTCACCACCACGGTGGCATCCTCAAGTTCTGTTGCGTTGGGTTGGTATTGGGCCGGGATGGTCGTATAGACACTCGACACGCGATTGCTGTTGTCGATGGTCACGATGGCATCGCCTGTCTGGGTCTGCCGATACACCGTGCCAGCCGCTCCCAAGGAACCTGGACTACCACCAAAGGCGTGCATGGATACGGCGTCGAAGCTGTCGCCCGCGGCCAGAATGACCGCGATGCGTCCACCGCCCCCCGTGCCATGGTTACTGCCACCATCCAGAGGGGCACCCCCATCAGCGGACAGCGTACCGCTGCCCGAGATCGTTCGCACCCGCAGATAGATGCTGCCGCCGGCTCCGCCGGCGTACTGGCCGTCTGCGCCGTTTGCGCGGATATCACCGTTCAGGACACAGTCGCCCACTGCTGTCACAAGCGCCGCGCCCCCGCCGGGGCCCGCTTGAACACCACCAGTATAGCCCGCGAGTCCGAACCCGCAGCACCGTGGCCAATGCTGGACCACCCCAGGCCGCCCCTGGCAGTGATGGTGCCCGAGAAGCCGTCCGTCCCGCGGACACAGGCGATGCGACCGCCCGCGCCGCCGCCGCCTCGGTCCGAGACGTGGCTCCCCCCGTTGGCCGTGATGACGCCTTCGCCGTGCAGTTCCCCCGCCGTGATCCAGATGCTACCGCCGCTGCCGCCGCCGCCCCGGTTCGAAGTGCCGTCGACGGCGTCGTTGCCGTCAGCGTTCACCGCTCCGTCGACCCGCAAAACGCCACCGACATCAAGCCGGATGGCGCCGCCGCCGTTACCGCCGATACCGGAATGTCCACCGCCGCCGCCCGAGCCCAAAGAGGCGGGCTCCAAAACAGCTGCGTACGACACACCGCCTCCGCCAATGAGCGTGCCGTCGGCGTTCCTGGCATCCCCACCCTCGCCGCCGTACCCGGCACCGCCGCCGCCGCCGTAGCTTGCTCCCGCGTAGCTTCCACCCCCGAGGCCCGCGCCGGTACTACTGCCGCCGTCGAAGCCGCGGCCCTTCACGTCGATCTCACCACCCGCATGCAGGGTCAGGTTGCTTTCCACCGTCATGTTCAGAATGTACTGGACGGTCGTAGCGTTGTCGCCATGGGTCAGCGTGCCGTTCGCGAAAACGATCGCGTCGCCGCTGACCGTGAGCGCGGCCCTCAGCTCCAGGCTGGAAGACTGCGTCTGGCCGATCCGCAACCGGCCAACAGTCACGGGCGAGGACACCACGGGAGCGAAGGTCCCCGTGCCGTTGATGAACACGTTGCTGTCCGCGCCCGGTACCGAGCCGCCGTTCCAGTTGGCAGCCGCTGTCCAATCGGCCGAGGCAGCCCCGTTCCACACCGACCACGGGGAAAAATCCCAGTTCACGTTGCGCAGGCTGTCCACCCAGTCGATAGCGACGATGGTCTCGCTCGCGTCGCTGTCCTGCGTGTCCACGTACCGCACATACTGCAACCCGGACACATTCAGGTTCCATGCCGTCGTCGGACTTGAGCTGCGCAACACGATCAGGTTGCCGGACGCGCCGATTAGCGAAAGGTTGGTCACGTTGACCGCCGATCCTGCGCCAAAGGTGACGGCAGCGCCGGGCGCCTCGCAGCTTAGGTCGGTGCAGGTAAGCCCGTGCGAAAAGGTCACCGTGGCCGCGTTGTTCGTCACACGCACGGTGTTGAACGTCTCGCCGGCGGCAGTGAAGGACTGTGCCACGTTTCCGCCGATCACGACGATCGAGCTCGCTGGCGTAAAGCTGCCGCTGCCGGTGAAGTCCACATCCCCCAGAAAGGTGAGCGTCTCGGTGCCCGACGCCATGATCGCACCGTCGATGTCAGCGATGCCTGTTACGGTCAGGTTGTTCCCGGCGAGAGCAAGGCTCGCGCCGCTCGCATGGGTCAGTCCGACAATCATGACGTTGCCGGCCAGCACCGGGAAGATCCCACTCGCACCGCTTACGTCCGGGATCAGCACCGAATCGAGCGGGGTCGGGGCCCAGCCGCCGTCCCAGTTGTCGCCCGTGTTCCAGTCCATGTCCGTATCGCCGTCCCACGTGACCAGGCCGCCGGAGGAAAAGTTCCATTTCACGTTGTTGTCGTCGTTGCGGCCCGTCGGGGCGACGACCTGGAGCCCACCGGATGCGTCCGAGTACGAGGCGGCAACGTACGACACGGATTGGTTCGCGTTCAGACCCAGGGTGAGAAACCACGCAGAGGCCGTCGTGGACGTCACCACCAGGTAGTTGCCTGCGTCGCCCTCCAACGTGAGGGTGCCGTAGGGTTGGATCACGGTGTGCCCTCCAGCCTCGAAGCGCAGCGTCTTGACGGCATTGGTGCAGCTCAGTTTGTAGAACGCGTTGCTTCCATAAATCGTGGCCGTGGCCGGGCCCGCAAATTCGAGTGTACTGTCGGTCTGCGCCGAAAACATCGCGGCGTTGGTCCAGTCACCAAACACACGCAACATCTGGTTCGTCGCGAGCCGCAGATGGCCGCTGTTCCGAATTACCACGTCGCCAACGGTCGTGTCGGTCACGTTGGACGAGATCAGGGTCGTGACCGGGGTCGAAATGGCGCTGTTCTCTACATAGAGGTCGCCGTACGTCTGTGCGGTGGGCCACAAGTAGATCGTGCCGCCGGCGCCATCCTCTTTTCCGTCACCGCCAGCGGCGATCATGCTTCCATCGAAAGTGTTGGATGTGTACACGCAGGCGATGCGCCCGCCGCCGCCCGCGCCACCGAGAATACTGGGGCCGTTGTTGCCGCCGTTGGCGCTGATGGTTCCAGACCCCGTGAGCGTGCCCGCGGCAAGGTAGATCGTTCCGCCTGCACCCCCGGCGCCGCGATCCGTGCCAGCCAAGCCGTTCACGCTAATCGTGCCGTCCACCCGCAGTGCCCCGCCAGCGGTCAGCCGCACAGCCCCGCCGCCCGCGCCGCCCGTGCCGTCTCTTGCGCCCGCCCCGCCGGAGCCGATGGTCGCCGGTTGTGTCAGGGAACCATAGGGAGTGCCCTTGCCACCGGTAAGGCTACTCGAGAACAGCATGCCATTGCCGCCCTCTCCGCCGTGACCGCCGCCCCCGCCGCCCCGGTAGGTCGTCGAGTAGTCCGCACTGCCGCCCCCCGGCCCATAACCGTTTGCGGACTGGCCGCCGCCGTCATAGCCGCGGCCCACGGCGTCTGCCACCGCACCACTCTCGATCGTCAAGTCGCCAGTCACGGTGAGATCGGTCGTGAATGTCTCGGTCGTGGAGTTGTCGGAGTGGGTCAGAAAGGCCCCATTCGCGATCGTCACGTTGCCGGTGTGGGTATGAGCCCCGTCGACGACCAGTGTTGCCCCGTTGGTGAAGACCAGGTTCGTCGTCGCCAGGGTCGAGCACGGCAGCGTGTCCGTGAGCCAGATCGAACCGCGTTCGAAGTGGTAGGTGTCGGGATCTACAGTCAGCGTGCCGCCTTGCGAAAACGCAAGCCAGGCGTTCGTATCCATCAACAAGCTGCCGCCGGTCAGATCGAGTATGGCGTTGGCGCCGATCTTACACTGCCCCATGTTGGTGACGGTAAGGCTGTCCAGTTGGACGGTGGTATTCGTGAACAGAGTAGTCGCGGAGGCAACGCGGTTGGAGTTGTCGATCAGCGCCGAACCGTACGTCTGCGAAGCGGCCCGCTGGTGAATTGTCCCGCCCGCGCCGTACAACGAACCGTAGCCAATCCCACCGTATGCAGTCATCTTGCCGCTGAACGTCACCGAGGTATAGACGCAACTGATGCGCCCGCCCGCGCCGCCCCCCCCGAAGGACGTGTTGTAGGCGCTCCCGCCGTCGGCGCAGATTGCGCCGCCTCCCCCAAAAGTGTTGCACGCGACCCAGACGCTCCCGCCGCTTCCACTCCCGCCGCGGCCACCCGTACTGGACCCGTTGGCGCCGTTGGCGCTGATCATGCCGTCAATCGTCAGGCTCCCACCCACCAGCAATCTTACGGCCCCTCCACCCGCTCCACCCCAGCCCGGGTTCCCCTCCGCGCCGCCGGAGCCTAGGTCAACCGGCGATGCCAAAGCTTCGTAGACGGCGCCACCCGACCCCGCGCCACCCAGTGAATTGCCGCCCTCTCCGCCGTGACCCGCGCCGCCTCCGCCCTGATAGCTGCCACCCACGTACTTTCCACCGCCGGGGCCGAAACCTGTGCCGGACGTAGCGCCGGCATAACCATTGCCGTTGACGTTGATCGCGCCGCCCGGGGCAACACTCAGGTCAGTGGTGACATCGAGAAGCAGCTTATGTTTGGCCGTGCTGCCGTCCGTCGTGGTGTGGCCGGCATGCGTCAGCACGCCTGTAATCGTCAGCGAGTTGACCGAGATCGTGCTCGTGCCAGTGTTCGTGATCGTGTGGCCGGTCTGGATGTACACGTCGGAGTTTCCGTCCGGCACGCCGCCGGCCCAAGTTGCGCCAGAATCCCAGTTTCCGCTGCCCTGCGACACAACCGTCCCCGCCCTCAAGGTCACCGCGCCCGCCAACATCACCGCTACCACAATCCATCGAATGAATCTTGTCGTCATGCCTGCCTTCTGTGGTTCTCTGTTCCTACCTTAATCTTTCGCCCTAAGCTTGCTTTCTCTCCCGCCCTTCTCCCCGCCACTGTTGCCCGCCACCACCGGCACGTCGAGGAGTAAGTGCACGGGCGGGTCGTCGGGACAGGCGAGGCGTCGCACCAACTGCCGCACGGCCGCCACGCCCAGTTCCTCGATCGGCAAATGCACCGTGGAGAGCTTGACCTCCGGCGCGACGGGCGGGGCGATATCGTCATACCCAGCCACGCCAATATCTTCGGGCATGCGCAGGCCGCGGGCGCGGATGCACTCGATCGCGTGCCAGGCCAGGTAGTCGTTGTAGAACGCGATGAGGGGGAACTGGTGTTCGGGTCGTCCGGCGACGCGCAAGTCGAGCAGTTCCTCGACCACGGACATGGCGTGCAACTACTCGATTTCTTTGCACAGGCAAATCAACGCGTTGGGCAGCCGCACGCCCATCTCTTCCATGCCGCAGCGCAGGCCGTGGTAACGCGCGTAGCCAATCGGCTCCGCCAGGCCGACGTACGCGACGATGCCGGACCGAGCTCTGGCAAGGGGCAGTCCGAGCGCGCGGGCGCTTCCGAAATGGTCTACGCTGACCACATCCGCGCCCGCGACAGGATGCAGGACACTGACTGTCGGTACCAGTGTTGGCATCGGTTGGTGACCGTTCCCATAGTCCCTCTGCCCCATCAGCCGGATCAGTCCGTCCACCTGCCGGCGCGACCATCTGCGGCAGCTCGCCGAGGAAGTGGGGGGCGACAACAACTTCGCAGCCATTGGCCTCCGCGGCCTTGATGACGCCGCCAATCAACTGCTCGTGCCATTCGTCGCCGTGTAAGATATCCACGCAGATAACAGCGGTCCGGGAACCGATTGCCGGGGTGAGCAAGTCGTAGCCCATCTCACGCGCGGCGGCAAGCACACGATCCCGCACCCTTCTATCCACGCCGCGAGCGCCTCGCAGCGAGCGGGAGACCGTGCTCTGGTTGAGATTCAGGTTCTGCGCCAAGTCAACTTGGGTCATCTTTCCGTTCATATAGACTTCTGTTTTGAACTTCAGGTTACCAAATCATGCGAACATATGCAACCATAAATCGCATGATGAACCTTCATCGAGTGCAGGACATGAAAGTTACCAGCGCGGTGTTAATGCTGCCGAGAACAGACATCACACATAAACTTCACCATGCGGATTCGCATGGGAGTTTAATGGGCTAAAGCATCCATATCAAGTTCGGCACTGGTACTGATTTTGTAGAGCTGGCCATCGCGAATATAGCAAACGCGGTCGGAGGAGGTCAGCATCTTGTAGTCGTGCGTGGCACAGATGACGGTAACGCCCTCTTCGCGGTTCAGCTCGCGCAGCAACTTAACGATCTCCATCCCCGTCTTGGTGTCAAGATTACCGGTAGGTTCATCGGCCAGAATAACGGCAGGAGTATTGGCCAGAGCACGTGCAATCGCCACACGCTGCTGCTGACCTCCGCTCAGCTCAAACGGCTTGTGGTGCATCCGATCCCCAAGACCCACGCGCGTGAGGATACGCTCCCCCCGCTCGTTCGCTTCGCTCTCGCTCGCCCCCTGAAAGGTCATCGGCAGCGTCACATTCTGCAACGCCGAAAGCACATCCACGAGGTTGTAGGTCTGAAAAATATAGCCAATCTTGTTGCAGCGGACCCATGCCTGCTGGCCTTCAGTAAGATCAAAAACCGATTCACCTTCGAAGAAAACCTTGCCCTCAGTCGGAACATCCAGTGCACCAACCTGATTGAAGAAGGTGCTCTTGCCTGAGCCGCTGGGACCCATAATCGAAATAAATTCACCCCGTTTAATATCCAGTGTAATTCCCTTGAGAGCCCAAACCTCCTCACCGCCCACGCGGTAGAGCTTCTTCACGTTGTCAGCACTGATAATTATGTTAGTGTCCATCAAACTCATCCGTGTCAAAATTAATTTCACCGGGTTCAGCGACCTTCTCGATACGGCCGTCATTAATCCAGCAGATACGGTCGGACCGCTTAAGCATCTTGAGGTCATGCGTGGCGGAGATGATGGTTACACCAAGCTCGTCGCGAAGACGTGCGAGCAGCTCAATGATCTCCTCACCTGTGACGGAATCGAGATTCGCCGTCGGTTCGTCGGCCAACACGATGTCCGGGCTGTTCGCCAACGCACGCGCGATCGCTACGCGCTGCTGCTGACCTCCGCTCATTTCCCCCGGCTTATGCAGGACGCGATCCCCCAGTCCCACCAACCCAAGAAGATAGATTCCTTTCTCGCGGGCTTCTTCACCGTTCATGCCAGCAAAACTCATCGAGAGCGTTACATTCTCAAGACACGTCATGACGCGGATCAAATGGTAGGATTGAAAAATGTAGCCAATCTTGCGACAACGTAGCCAAGCCAGTTCCACGTGATCCAACTGGGCCACATCGACCTGATCAATGTAAACCTTCCCGCTGGTCGGTTTTTGCAGCCCGCCAATCGCATTGAAAAGCGTTGTCTTGCCCGAGCCACTTGGCCCCATAAGTGACAGATACTCCCCTCGGTAGATATCCACAGAAGCCCCACGCAGGGCATGCGTCACGACATCGCCCATACGATAAACCTTCTTCACATCAACCGCCCGAATCACGCAAGGCCGGCTGTTTGAATCCGGCGGACTGAATAGGGCGGCGGCTTTTTTGCTGTCTGTACTTGTGCTCATGACGGAACCACTGACAATTGAATATTGAATATTGAATATTGAATATTACCCAAACATGAAACCTTTCCAGACTTTCGGGCAATCATCACTAACGTTCTCTCATTCATATCTTGTTCTCCCCACCACGTCCCCAATATTCAATATTAAATCTTCAATATTCAATACCCTAAATCTCGCTCCTCAATGCATGGGCCGGTAACATGCGACTGGCGAACCGGGCGGGGTAAAGCGCGGCCACAATCGCCAAGACGATGCCGACCACAACACATAGCACCAGGGCCAGTAACAAACGCAGAGGGTCCAATGATTCGAAGACGAGTTGCACCCCATAGGTGAATGCATACGCCACAATCGAAAACAGCGCGCCCAAGACGGCGCCCGCAACAGACCCTACTAATCCCACCAAACTGGACTCAATCAGAAACATATGTCGCACGAAGAGAGAAAGAGCGCCAAGACACTTCATCGTGCCAATTTCACGGAACCGCTCCGTCACGGCCATCAACATTGAATTGGTGATTCCGATTACCGTCACGAACAGCGCGATCACCACAATCCAGATATTCCGAAAACGCGCTTTGATTGCATCTGCGGCCAGCTTTTCCTGCTCGTCAGCGCGCAAGTCACGCGACAGAAGAGTCAATTTCGCCGACAGAGCAACAGGAGCAACCACCTGATCCTTCCGCGAGCAGAAGACCAGCTGATGCCGGGAGTCCTGCATGAGGACCGAAAGTGCTCCCTCTTCGACGTGGCCATCCCCGATCACCAGCAACGCCGGCGCGCCCTGGCCTGCTGTCGTTCCCTTGCGAATTTCCTTCGGTTCGGCTTTGATGATTCGATCCATAAGCCGTTCCTCAACCGGGCTCAGCGGCCCCACTTCAACGACGGCCAGCACGATGCTCTTTGGAAGCCCGGCCTCGGCCACGAAGAAGTTGAACATACGCGTGGTCTCATTGCGCAACGCCTGTTCTCCCGACACCCCGGCCTTGATGACCTGCCCTGCCAGGATCGACATCAGGAACGCAATGCCCAGCGCGACCCCCATGACCGTCACGATCGAACGCCCAAACCGGACCTTAATGCCTTGGAGCACAACCTTGAAGGCGACGGTAAACGGTAACTTTACTTGTGTGGGTATTGAGCTCATAGGTATTGAATATTGAATATTGAATATTGAAAATCAGAGATCTGTCTCATGTCTATTTCTTTCCTGAGGCGGATTTACGTGAGGCGGCGAATATTGAGGTAAGTTCTTCGGACTCCTTTAAGAGAGGTTTGACGAGCTCAGCGTTAAGCAGCTGCTCGTCAATGATGAATTCAAGCCAAAACGCGGATTCGTCACACTCCTCCAATACAATACTGATCTTGGAGATGAACGCAGCCGTTGACTGCACAAGACACACCGCGCGATAGTTGGCGGCCGTTGAGGTGGAGCAACGAATGAGTTGTCCACTAATCACACGTCCAAGGTCCGTCTTTGGCAGCGCTAAAGCAACCTTTACACATCGATGTGCAAACGCCTTCGTCCGAGCTTTCAGCTCCTCGCTATCCATTGTTAGTTCTCCAAACATTCAATCTATAATATTAAATATTCAATATTCAATTCTTAGAATGGGGTTCCTGATACGGCTTGTTGAATAAGGTTCATGGCAATCGTTGCCATACTGACCAAACCGACGCCGGTAAAATAGCCAGCCATAATAACCGGGATCATTCTCAAAAAGGTCTTGGTCCCAAACTTCTTGCGCAGGTAGAATCTCCCAATCAAGGCGCCCACGATTTCCAGCACCATAATATGCGGAATTTGCCCGATACCCCGAATAAAGCCATAGATAAGCATGACCGGCAGATTAAATGCATTGAGCAGAGAAAACGCGACTATACACCCCACAAAACCAGAACCAATTACTTTGGGATGCACGGCCTGTTTGAAGAACTGACTGTCGGCGATGCTGCGTGAGTTCGGATCTTCACCCTCAGGAACGAAGGTGGAAGAATAGAGCAACACGTTATTCTTGGATGCCAGCTCCCAGTTTACCTGGGCATAGGGATAGGCCTCAGAGGGAATTGGCCCCGACTTCCAGATGAACGACCAGAAAACCAGCGAGAGCACAAAAAGGATCGGTAATGCAACCAGATCGGCCTTGATTAGGGAGGTAAAACGCACGCCGGTCAGTTCGTTCACGCGGAACGACTGTGCCATGCCTCCGTGATTCGCGACAGGAATGGGAGCCACCCAAATACCAATGCCCTTGGCTCGCGAAGCGAGAAAGGCAGACTCCTTGATGAAGGGGATGTCGACTCGCTGTCCTGCGATACCAAGCATACGGGCATTGATGTAGGCGATAAACGGCATGTAGGCAAACCCCAAGATCACGAGAAAGGTAAAAGGAACTTGTGGAACGAGATAATGACAAAGCAGCGTTACGGCACCGGTCGCCCCCGTATAGATCACCAACGCCAACCACAACGGATAATCGCCACGCCCCTCATGAGGGGGGTCCCAAAGACCATGCCGCCCTGCAGAACTGCGCTTGCTCTTGATTTCCTTCATTTTAATACGCACATCACGTACGGCGGAAAAAATACTCACGACGGCGATCCCTAAACTCGCCCCAATGGAGAAACTCATCCAGAAATCCATGCTATTGGCGAAAATCGTATTCACGGTATCCATGCCCGGCTGCCAGTGCGTCAAAATACCCGCATGATGTAAAATTGGATTTGAAACGATCGTCAGCACAATCGCCGAAAACGTCCCCACCACGGCCCAGAAAGGCAGGACCATGCCCATTAAAACAATCCCAAGGTCCAGAGCCACTCCTGTCGGGGTTGCAGGCAGGATCCCCTCGGTCAGAGGAGTCATCTCGATAAAGGGCTGCGGAATCAGAAAAACAGGTTTATCGAGGAAGAGCCCACTGATTGCGGGAAATCCCACTTGAACGAGTCCGAAGAGGGCGCCAATCGTGACGCCCAACGAGAACTGCCGCCAACGCGCGCTACCTGACTTCTTGAACACCTTCTTTTGAAGACCACTCGAAGAGGGCTCGTCGCTCCCCTCATCCTCTTTCTCATCCATTTCCGCCATGGCGGTAGCGCCTTGTGCTGCAATTGGTGCAAGGGGGAATGGCAGGTTTTCGACGTCCGATGCAATTCGGAAGAAGAAATACCCCAGTGTATAGCGTTGCAGAAATCCGGTAAACATGGTGAACGCCACCAGGGCGATGGGCATTCGCCAGTCTGCATGGAAGAGGTTTCGCTCCAAAATGGCCGCGCTCTCAGGGGAGGGCACGAACCACGCGGGGAATGCGTTCATCATCCCAGCGTCTCGGGCGGCATCACAACTCACTAGGTAGGCACGATAGACTATATAACCGAATGGACCACCAGGAAACATCGCGTTACCTGCCACCATAATACCGGCAGCATGCAGCAACACCACAAGTTCCTGCTTGGACATGGTTTTCATGGCCCGCTTGGCAATCTGGGCAAACAGAATCACCGTTACCCATATACCAGCGGCGCCCATGCTGCCGCCTGTCATCAGCGAGAGGTAGATCGATCCGGGCAGCATCACCAGCCCACAGAAGAAGATCCCCGCTACCGTCGACCACCCGAAGCCATTTTTAAACTCCGTCGGCACATCGATCAGGTCGCGGTACTGCTCAAGCTCTGTGTCCATTTTTTTTCGTTTCATGGTACCCTTTTCAACCGCGAATTTTCAATGCTTCGCGCGCTTCTGCAAACATTTTCACCCGCTCATCAGGGGCCACCGCCCGCCAGTGCAGGAAGTGCGTCCGAAGGAGACCAACAAAGTGTCGGTTAAGACGCTTCCAGTTTTCAAGCGTCCCTGAACCGCGTGTGATCGTGATCTCAGCGACAAACTCCCCCGTTTCAGTATCGGTCGGCATCGCGATCAGCAAATCCTGAGACACACCCAAATCGAACGGCTTCAACCAAATAGGGGTGTTGATCGTCGGAATATAGCCGTCGTTGTTGAGCGGATCCATCTTATCGGAGACACCAATCCCGGAAAGCCCAGTGAAGAACGGCCCCGAGCTCCCTTCGCCGTGGTCAGTGAAATAGCGTCGAAAGAAGGCCAGCACGGCAATGCGGTCGTGCCAATCAAATGTGAACGGGAGTTTGAAGGTTAGCCTGTCGCCATCCGGCTGCGGGAGGCTCCATCCCACATCATCGCTGGGGGCCGCGATCTTCATGGCCGTTCTCGCCGGGAACCATGTCGATATGAAGACGGAGCCAGCGATAGCCCACGAGGCATAAATCGTACCAAGCGTGGTGAAGGTCATGTTCAGTCCTCCCGTCAGATTCAGGGCCGTGAGAAGCTTGCCCGTTCCCTGACTGAGGATATAGCCCAGCACAGACCCCACCACCGCATACACAAACGCTTCTGCAAAGAACATGAAGAAGATATGTTTTGGCGCAATACCAACAGCGTTGTAGACAAAGATCTCCTCTTTCCGCTCGTACACCGATCCGCGGATCGTGTTCAGTACAGTGATCGCTGCAATGATGAGAGGAATGAGCATGTCGACAAGCCCCACAAAACTGCTGGCTCGCGCACGTTTGCCGAGGAATGCAAACCCATCCAGTCCATAATAGGTTCGCCGTCCGCTCTGCTCCATAAATTGCTCAATCTCTTCGCGGGCCTCTTTGGGCGGAAGCGTGTCCGGCAAGACAACGGCCACAGAAAGAATACTATCGCTTCCGGAGGCCGTGTACACCCCAAGTGAGCGCGGAGCAATAATGACGTCATCGCCACTGATACGAGGGTCATCCGCTTCTGCTATGATCTGTTTCCCTGACTTGTTCACCTCGCGCAATGCTTTAATGTCGTACGGCAAGAGGTTATAGCCATCGAAATCCAGAAGCCCGTCCAAAACCGTGCCATCAAAAATGCCGCGAACCGTACAGATCGTGCCGTTCACCTCCAGCGTCACAGGGGAATCCCCGGTAAGCATCTCCTCCACAATACCGAGTTTCGATGCCATGGCCTTCGAAATAAGCAAGGGGACCGGGTCATCGCTCGCCAGGGCATCCTCCTTGACAAACCAACGTGCCGCGGGGACCAGGAATTTCGCAAGGGGCTCTTCGGGGGATAACGTCAATATGGAAGTAGCCTTCACAGTACGAGCTCCCGTATCGTCACGGCGTACCAGCGTGAGATCGGGATACTCGCGGCGGAGTGTGATCCAGTTTTCCGTACCCAACATCGCCCGTCGGGCAACCACGGCGTAGCTCTCTCCATACTTGGTCTCTAGTGCGAACTGCTCGGATCCCGAAACGCGGCGATACTGCTCATTCTTGATGACGAACCCCTGGAAAGGTGCTTTGCCGATGCTCACAGATGAATCAACAATATCGCTCTGAACGGATGTAAAGCAGATCATCACAAATGTAATCAGTACCAGCGTTCCGCACGTAAGCATCGTTCGTACGCGCCGTCGGTGCATGTTGTTCAGGCCCAGCATAAAGGCTGTCACAATGGCACCGAACTTATTGACTTCAGCCGCAGTCACCTGACCACGCTGCTTTTTAAGCCCCTCGAGGTTCTCTTTGAACTTACTGGAGAACATGGCAAGGATCCCAGTTGAAATCATAAGAATGACAAAGCCCAACAGGATCATGACCGATGAACGGATCATGGCGAATGCAGGATGCAACACCTTCAGTAGCATGAACGCTACAAGGAAAATGACCACATGGGCTCCCAACTGCTTGCGCACGTCGGAGAATCCGAAGGTGAGCTTTTCAAAGAAGAAGGCAAAGGGTACCAATAACCCGAGATACCAAAGAATGCCGGCAACAGCCTCGGAGATATTGGCGCGCAAGATAGGATGGTTCAGCGTAGAATAGGTCACCGCATCGCGAGAAGAGAGTGAGGCGAGCTTGTGGGGAACGGTAGTATCCTCGGCCTCTGCCAGACACTCAACCGCCCGCTGCTGAAACGCCAGTGTGCGCACATCAGCCATGCCATAATGATCCTGAACGGCAAGGCGTTTGCTGTTCACCGAAATCATGGATCGGGCCACTTCTGAAGCTACATTGCGAATGAGAGGAGTCTCAGCGGCCAGATAGCCCTGTCCACGAATCTCGCTTCCCGACCCATGCTCCCCGGCCATTTCTCCATCGCGTTCCTCTCTGCCCAAGAGGAATGCACGCGTCGTCTGCACCAACTCGTTGTCTGATGCACCGGCCTTGAGCTCAACATAGAAACGTTCGTTTGGCGCGACAAAGGTTGTGAACATTCCCTCTGCTGCAACCACATCAAGGGATTGTACATAGAAGCTGTCGAAGGCATTCAATCCACGCTTCCGAATAAATGCGGCCCCAGCATAGCTCTTCAAGCTCTGCGGGTTAATGAGGTCCAGCAGCGTCACCGGATCAGCCCGATAGCAAACCACGTTGACATCGCTTCCGACGCATTCGGGACTCAGGTGCATGGAAAGAAAGATCCGTTGTGACTTAGGGCCTTCGTCCTTAATGTAGTTGATAACCCCGGTTGCATCGTAACCAACGGCATCGGGACCATAGTCCCAGGTACTCGGCGCAAATTGTCCCATACAATAGGGCCGCTCGTAATGTCCATAAGGGTCGGCCAAGTTCAGGAGTGCCGAGTATCGACCATTCGGGGGAGTCCTGATACCCTTGCAGCCCACCAAGGCCCCGGCAAGCGGATGACTAGGGATGATCGATTGTCCCGCATTGGCAACAAATATGTTGCCTCTGAAATCCGCGATACGGCTTGCTTGAAATTCCAGAGGCATGAACGCCCCATTTCCGTAACCCAACGAAAGCACAACGGCGCCAAAGACCTCGAGCCCACCCGATATCGATTCCATATCGCGCATCCAAGGCAATACCACCGGGTAAACGCCAACCTTATAGGGACGTCCGAGGTTGACCAAGCTATAGGCTGGATAGCCAACCCGGCTCCACATCTCAGATTCGAGCTGTGTGCCGGCTAACCGCCCTGCGATGCGCGAACCATAGCTCTTTGACGCATTATATCGCAATGTAACACGCTCATCGAGCTTCAACTTCTGGATCGCAGAACGGATGGCGTCATAGGCCGGCTGCCCCCCATTGCTGTGGTCGGCACTATATCCCATGCAAAACGAAAGCGTCTCAGCATCCGACTCTCCGTCTTCTTGTACCGCCATCTCAGGGGAGAAAACAACTAGCTTCGAATAGCCCGTAAAGAGCGTATTCAGGACCAGGCCCTGCGCAAACTGAACAGCTTGCTCCTCGTGATAGCACTTCAACTCGTCAACTCGTTCGGTCACGCGGCGACGCAGCTCAATCTCCAACGCATATTCTGCCTGTCCACTAAGCAGACGCACGGGCTCGAAGCCCGCTGCGGAAAAGCTTCGGTCATATTGCTTCTTGGCCGCCTGGTACGCAGCAAACTCAGGTCGGTCAATGTGGCGGGTATTGCCTTTCTCGAAAGCAATCTTAGCCTGCAGGACCGTCTCGGACAGTTTAAGTGAGCACGCGTCTAATACGTACTGGACCTGCGCCTTGAGGAAGTCTCGCGACTCTCTATCCAGAGACGCCAAGGCATCGCGGGTGGCATCGGGCTTCACCATAACCCCGGGCTGAGCGAGAACGGCAATGCATCGCGAAACAGTCTGTATTTTCATTGCATTCATCGCCTGCTTCGACTCCAAGTAGGAGCGTCTGGCTTGCTGGTGGGGTTGCGCACCGATAACGGACAAAAGGTGAACTTGAGGATCCTGCGCCATGGCGCGTCCGCCAAAGGCGATGAAGATTACGTCGCGTCGCAAGCTGTCGCGGTAGGGCTGTAAACCCTTGAGCAACTGAAGCTGAATGGCCACCGGAAGGGCCTGCATCAGACCGGGACTATGATCGGGCAACATCGATAGGGCATCGTACGAACAGGGAATGATCAACGCCTCCTCCGCATCGCCATCCCCTTCCATAACACCAATGAGAGTCCGGTTGGGAACGCCGCGGTAACGAACCCGGACGCGCAAAGTGATCTCCTTACCGATAGAATCAAACACACCCGCGTCAGCCGCCACACGGACAAAATTCACAGGGTTGCGCGACGTTATACCATTTAGCTGGTCCCAGGGTACGGCGCTCAGACCATCAGGATGCGAAACGATCACCCCCTCAAATCCAAGCTGGGCATACCGGGCGTAGTTATAGCCATAACCAAGCGGCGGCGGGAGCGAGCCATCCAACAGAGCAAAACACCCTCGAAACGAACGACGCGTGCGCAGTAGCGATTCATCAATTCGTAGTACTGTGGCCGTGATGCCCTCATCCGGTGTTGCGATCGGCTGGTAATGGTTTGGCATAAAGGGGTAGATGTTGAACCCCGCCGGGAGGCCATCGCTGCTCAAGGCTTCGGCAAACTCCGATTGCGGTGCCACTATCCGAAACGCTTGTTCGTACAGCTTAAGCCCGGCCTCAGTGTAACGGCGCCGAATCAGATCTCCGCAATTGTAGAACCCTTTTTTACCGAGAAAACGATTTCCGAGAGCAGCAACTTCATCCAACTGCTCGCGTACGGCGTCCGGTGCCATTTCGGCCTGCATCGCATCGAGCGAATAGTCCGAGAAAGGCTTCAACGGCGACGCGTATGGCTTCGGCGGGAAGAGGGCGAGAAATCCCCAAATGGCAGCTAGAGAGAGGGCAAGAAACAGTGCTCCAGAGAGGAACATTGAAAATTGAAAATTGAAAATTGAAAATTTCTTCAATCCATCCCCTTCGCCTTTATCTGTATATTCTCTGCTCATCACGTCTGGTTCTGCTTCCCTGCGGCGCAGCCGCATCCCCAATATTCAATCTACAACATTCAATTCATCACGGCAACACGCTGTAGATTCGCTCCACGCCAACCGCCTGTAGGTGCGCCACATAGCCGACATTGATCAGAACGAATATGATACTCCCAAGGAAGACCCCGACAAAAAACGGAAACAACTTATTCTTGACGGTCGCCGCACCGCCGAACTTGAGTACCACCGCGCGGATAACCGCAGCCATCAGCACACTCCCCCACGTCCACTCCAACATATGGGCCGAACTGAGGACAAAACCAATCGGGTGAAACCAAAATCCTGCAAAGAGTTGCCGCAGCACAGCCAGCACCAACGTAATGCCCCCGCCAAATATATAGGCCCACGTGGACGGCAACATTCCACCGGCGGCCGCTTCCCCCGCCTGCGCCCTCAGAAATTCACTTGTGGTTTGCGCTAGCTGGGTCTTATAGGCACCAAAGAACCATCCTTGATTAAAAGACCATTGGTAGCGAATAGCTTTACCGCCCAAAGCGTATGCATTGGAGAGAAAAACCCAGCCACCAATAAAAAGCCCACCCAGAATACCCACCAGAATCGCTATCATAATATGACGCGGATTTACGCGATAGCGGCGGCCGTACTCAATCAATTCAAGTTGGATGCCAGGAATGTAGAAGAAGACACTCACCGTCAAGAAACCGGAGGCGATCAGACAGACCATCATGCCGGATGCGCCGAAGACGGTCATACCTCCCAGCAACGAGACGAACAGCATCGCGTTGTAGGGTGTGAAGTAGCCAGTCGGCACGCCGCATTCACAACGGAGCTTCGTGGCCACAAACCCCACCAGCATCAGAAAACAGAAATAGGTCAGAATGCCCCCCACCGCCACCCCCAACCATAAAGCCCAGAGTACAACACCCACGTGAACAAGAACCAACACAACCAAAGCCGACCGGTTACTCATGGGTGCATCCGGTTCACGTTTCCCGCCGCCACGACTCAGAGCCGTTTTGAGAACATTCCAGAGATACTTGCGCGTAAAGAATAATACAACCGCCGCGTATGCCAAGTAGGCACCCACTGCCTGATGGTAGCGGAACGGATAGCCTGCGTAGACTTTCAGCCCCGAAAACTCGCCGACCCAGTGCAGAAGGCGAAACATGAAGAAGCCCACCACAAAGCTGAGAAGCACGTTCAGTTCAAAAAACATGCAGATACTAATCACCAATGCCGAGACGGTAAAACTGATATTCCATGTCTCACCCCAACCCGGATCACTCAGGTACTGCTTGAGCATAACGTTGATTGTCGTATCCGGCACCTTGGGATTGTAAAAAGCCCACATCCGGAGCAATCCCCAAACCAATCCCACCGCAAGTCCAGCCCACATGATGCGGTTGCGCCAGACTGCCGAAAACACAGAGGTCTCATCCGTATCCGGTTCGCCGAGCAGGGCGACAGGAATCCGAGCCATGGGGAAAGGGTAGCGTTCGCTGTCAGCCCACTGCCGCCGCATAATCACCGCTACCGCAAAGAGCCCCATCAACAGCAACAGAATGAGTGTTGACCACGCAATAGCCGTCTCAGTCCAGTCGGCTACAGGAATATACCCCGTCACCAAGAACTTGATCCCTGCGAGGCTCCACATGTTATCGGGCTTTACAACCAGTCCACTCTGCTCTGAGGGGGGCAGCGCAGCAAATGCGCTTTCCCCTATAATGCGCCGGCCTCGATAAGCCCCCTCGATTGCCGAGACGCTGAGGAACTTGGAATCGAAAATGGCCAACTCACCCGGGCCGCTAAGCCCAAACTCCAGCCTGACCTCATCGCAGACATGCCGCGAGATATCAACGCCGTACTTGCCAAACCGCATAAACCCTTGCTGATGCAGATAGGTAATCTCCGAGGTCTTACGTTCGTTGATCACCTCGCTGAATGTATCCGCTCCGTCCTCATAGAGTCTCGCAAAATAAAAACTATCGGCCCCCAGTTCAGCAGGACGTGCCAATAGACTAACCAGATAGGGTTCACCGGGGATCAGCCCTCCTCCCCCACCGCAACTTACAGGAACATTCAGCGAAATCGACGAAATCTGACCTGGAGCAACATTGCACAAAACGGGCAGCATTTCCCGCTGCCCACTCTCCACCTCCACTTCGCGCCACACAATCGTGCCACGGACAGTCATTCCGTCCGCCTTGCTCTCTGTCAGCCCCCCCTCAATCAGATTGGGACCGTGTGGCCAGAGCTTATCATTGAGCGCATCAATATACTGAAAATTGCCCTCGCGAGGCGTCGCTGAGATAATACCAAAGAAACGATGCCACATGCCCTGCGTCATCATCGGGGCAGCAAGAAACATCGCGTAGAGGACGCATAGCAACTCAGGACGGCTCAGCAGCTTGCGGCGCGATAGCAGCACACAGCCACCCGAAAGCAACAACACCAGCAACAACACCTGTATGGCCTGAATGCCAACAGCTTGTTCGCCGATCGCAGAACCATGCGATTGAACCACCTCGACATACTGGATTCCCATGCCCATCACGAGCATGCAGAACAGTGCCGCACACACCGATCGCCATGTGATCCCTGGCCGCAATGTCGTTTTTGTTGAACTCATGCCTATATGCTTTTCTTTTTTAATTTTCTGAAAACCATCATCATATCTAGCACGTGGCATCCATCACAACAAGGGCAGCATTTCTATCAGTACAGGGCGCGCACCCTACAGCGGTTTCGCATCCCCCCCGCTGTACAAGCCCCTCACCTTGCGGCACATCTACGGTTTGCTTTTATGCGATAATCATAGTGCCGTGTCAAGTGTCAGGGCCAGCAAT
>CAZNWT010000030.1:0-43138 GCA_964576795.1 uncultured Victivallales bacterium | reverse complement strand
TGCGCCGGCAGATCGCCGAGCAGGATGAGAAGGGCTTCGGCGGCGTGATGTGTCATGCTCGCGATGGGCTGCGCACGGCGTATCTGGAACAGGAATGGGAAGACGCCCTGCGGGTTATCGTCGACGAGTGCGGAAAGCGCGGCATGCACGTCTGGCTCTATGACGAGAACCACTATCCCAGCGGCATTGCGGGCGGGAGGATCCCCAAGCGCTTCCCGGGGCGCACCATGCTGTCGCTCGTGCCGGTGCTGGAGCGGGAGGTAGGGGAGGGGGAGCGATGGAGCGTGTCGCGTGTCGATTCCTGTCGAGCTGACGGATCTTGGAAATACCTCCTCGCCACCGGCAAGACCACCGGCAAGACGCACGATCTCCTACCACTCGTGCACGACGGCCACATAGAGTGGACCAACGACCTCGGGGAACCGGCGATTGTTCTGGCCATGGTCGAACGCGGGTATGAGACCAACCCAGTCAATCATCCCGACTACAGTTTCTACCCCGACTACCTCGATGAAGAGGTCTTGCGCGCATTTATCGAAGAGACGCACGAGTGGTATGCGAAGCGGTTCGGAAATCACTTCAGCAAAACGATCAAGGGCATCTTCAGCGACAATGCGTGTGCGCACTTCGGCCATATTCGGCGGTGCGTGCCGTGGAGCCGGAATCTCGGCGACCGTTTTGCTGCCGCCACCGACATCTCCTTTGAGGAAATTCTGGCCAAGCTGCTCTATCCACTTCCGGGACACCGTGAGGCGCGGCTGCGTTTTTGGCGCTTCTTCGGCGACGAGTTCATCCGGGTTTTTGTCGGCGCGATCAACGACTGGTGCAAGGCGCGGAACCTGTACAGCACCGGGCACTACTGCCTCGAAGACGGCATGGGTGAGCATGTCCGGCAAATCGGCTCGTACTTCGATGTAATGAAGAACCAGAATTTCAACGCGGTCGACCAGATCGGCATCCGGAGCCCAGAGACTAGCCTGTGGGGCATCGACGGGGGCGAACCGCTGACCGCCTGCATCCGCAATACCGCCTCGGCGGCGCTGTTTCAGAACTCGCCCCGGGTCATGTGCGAATCCTTCGGCTGCTGCGGCGGATGGAAATTCGACCTGCGCGAGATGCGCCGTATCGGCGGCCACCTGGCGGCTCTGGGTATCGACCTTTTCGTGCCGCATGGCCTCTACTACTCCATCGCCGGCACACGCAAATACGAATGCATTCCCGACCACCTGCACAATCCAATGTGGGAATACTACCGCGAGTGGTCCGATCCCGCAGCACGGCTTTCCATGCTGACCGTTGGCTCCGATTCGCTTGCTGAGATCGCCGTGCTCTACCCGGTGACAACCCTGCAGGCGGTCGTGGCGCTGGGGGCCAAGGAAGCACCGTCAGCCTGCAAGCGTCCCGACGGAAGCCAGAACGATGCGAATCTCCATGCTGCCCTTGAAGATCTGCCCGGCTCTGACCGCGGAGCGGACGCCGAACGCATCCGCGACCTCTACGACGGATTGCTGGACCAGCTCTCGCAACGCCATGTCAGCTACGAGATCATGGCCGAGGACACCCTCCAGAGTGGTTGTGCGAGGGACAACGGGGTTCTGGACGTTCCGGCCCGCGGCGGCAAGTCTCGCTGCCGGTTTAAGGTCATCGTACTCCCCGGCGTGCAGGTGATCGAGGGCACTAGCCTCGCCCGGCTGGAGGCTTTTGCCCAGCGGGGAGGTACGGTGCTCTGCCTAGGTGCGATACCGCTCGAGACCTACGATCCGGCGACTGGCACGTTGACGCCGATCGCGGGAACGTTCCTGGGCGGCCGCGCGGTGGTCCTGGATGCGGCTGTGAATGCCGCTTGCGCGTGGCTTGGCAAGCGAGTGCAGTCGCCGGTTGCAGTTGCCGGGGCTGACGCCGTCCTGGTCTCGCGCGCCTTCGGCAAGGATGGCATGCGGTATTATCTGCTGCATAACAGCACCGATGAGGCGGTCGCGGGGGTCACGCTGACCCTGCGCGACAGCGATGAGCCGGTGCGGCTCGACCTCGATAATCCTACGCTCAAACGGATTGGTTGGCAACGCGGGGTTGACACTTGGCAGATTACGCTGGAACTGGCGCCCAGCCAGAGCCTGCTCTTCGTCTGCGGACTCCAGGACGCTGGCTTGCTGCCCGCCGCCGCGCCAGAAGCCGCGCCAGCAGAGTGCGTCCCGGTCGAAGGCCCATGGGCCTTCTCCACTGACCGTGACAACGTGCTGATGTTGCGCCGGGGCACGGTCGAGCAGAGTCGTTTCCGCCAAATCTACACGTACACGTTCACCGTTGACGCTGTACCGTTTCGGTGCCGGCTTCTCATCGACCTGGAGATGACCCTGCCCGAGCTGAACGCGGGCCACTATTGCGGCCGGTTGGAGATCCGTCTTAACGGTGTGGAGTTGAAGAATCCTAGGCCGGGCATATACCTTGACCGCTACATTCGCGAGGCGGACGCGGCCGGCGCGCTGCGCATAGGACCTAACGAGTTGGTCGTTTCTGTGGCGGCTAGCCTGCGCGAGGAAGGGCAACGGCTCTGGCCGCCGATGCTGGCGGGCGCTTTCGGCGTGCGGCGGGATGGCGTTGGTGACAGCCTCGTTGCGTCGACTCAAAACATACTGCTGGGCGACTGGACGGCGCAGGGTCTGCCCGATTTCGCCGGCGAGGGGCGCTACCGTACGACACTTGCATTGTCCGAGGGCATCATCGGGAGGCCGTTCCAACTCGACTTGGGTGACTTGGCGAACGCCGCGGAGGTGAGGGTGGACGGTGTGTGCCTGGGGCGGCGTGTTGCGCCGCCATGGCGCTTCACCGTTCCGGCGTCGCCCCGCGCGGCGCGCGAAGTGGAGATCCGGGTGATCAACACTCCGCAAAATCTGTTTGACGCGCAACCGCGTTCGTCTGGCCTGTTTGGCCCTGTTACGATCGTTTTTTGAGTAGGCGAAACGCACTATTTAGGAGATGAAGATGACAGTACGTGAACGTTTCAGGCGAGTGTTTACCTTCGACCGCCCTACGGCGTCCAATTGCAGACTTCCTGATCTTGTCGGAAAATGAATTGGTACTTTTCCGCGGCGTGGCATGGGCGTCTCGCCCGTGGCTGTGAGAGGCAGAGCGGACGGCAGAGAGAAAGGGACGTTCTGCCGCCGTAACGTTGGCACGGCGGTCGCGTCGGGTGCGGCTGGTTCGATGGATCGGTGGTGGACTGGTAGGTGGAGTCGGGAATTTTTTTACTGATTCCGCACGCGGCGGAGAGTATTATGTCGCGACCGGTTGATCACCGCAATGAATCTGTAAGGGGGAGGTCATGATCATGGCAGATATCCACAACATTTGTCGCGACGCGTTGTTGAACGATATCATACCGTTCTGGTTCCTGCTCTTGCTGGCGATCTCGCTTGCCGCCGGCTGTGCGACTTCTCCGGCGCGATCAGTAGTGACCCCGAGCGGCGTTATCTATCGGCATCTGTGCCGGACGCAGCCGCGTCCGCTGCAGATCCATGTCCTGCGGATTGACCTGCGTGTTGTCCACTCACAACTGGCCGTGGCGATGGCACCCGATCCGGATGGGGAAGGGGAGGCCGAAACTGTATTGGTGGACCCGGTTGAACAGATGAATCGCAGCGGCATGCTGGCGGGGATCAATGCGAATGCATGGGGGATGGTGCCGGCTCCGACGGCGGGAAAGCACCAGCGTTTCGTCGCGGGTGGTTCGGCCAATATTTGCGGCTGGGTGGTGGACCAGGGAGATGAACGCAGCCCGGCCAAATCCGGCTTCTGGAGTTTCTGGATGGATGAACAGGGACAGCCGCATATTGGCAACATCAGTGCGGCACAACCGGGCCCGCGGCTGGCCGTGGCCGGCTTCAGTGGACTGCTCAAGGATGGTGTTGTGCTGTCGCGACCCAACGAAACGCTCCATCCACGCACTGCGCTCGGGACCGACAAGAGTGCCCGCATGCTGACCCTGGTCGTCGTGGACGGGCGTCAGAAGGGGTACAGCGAAGGAATGAGCGATTACGAGCTTGCGAAACTGATGCGGGAGCTGGGCTGTCATGATGCACTTAATCTCGATGGCGGTGGTAGCAGCGTGATGGTGCTGCGCGATGCCAATGGTTTGTCGGTCATCGTCAACCGTCCGTCCGGCGGTGAACCCCGTCCGGTTCCCGTGTTACTGGGGGTGCGGTGAAGCCGGTGACCACCCGTGGACTCGCGTCTGCACTTCTGTATCAGTCGTAATTACGTATCATACCCAAGGCCCTTGTCTGTCTGATGTCTGATGTTCGACTTGCTGTTCAACGGGCATTTACTCCGGGAAAGGTTCCGTACTCAACACGCCGAGACTCGTCCCAGGATTCTGCCCGGGCGGCGGCGTGTGGGGCATGGCCGCCCGTTGCCCGCGCCACTGCTGGGCATAGTCCCAGAACCCCTTGGGGTCGGCTTCCGCGGCCAGAGCGACGATCTTCATCTTGCGAGGAAGGAGATCGCTCCAGCAATAGCTATAGAAGCAGAGTACGTCATCCGGCGTGATCGTGGTCTTCAGCTCTTGCAGGACTGCCAGCGCTGCGGCTGCATATTTGGGATCCCGCGTCAGCGCGTACGCCTGCGGAACGCCGTCGCCGCCGTGATCCGCCTGGGCCAGCACGAACTCGCGAAGCTGCCGCGACGGGAAGATGCGCAGGGCGGGGTCCAGCCCGTGATACGGGTCGCAGGCGCCTTGGCCCGGTGGGCTGGCTGCATCTACAACCGCCTCGTCGCCGCGCGCCCCTCGGGTGTAGACACTGCGGGGAAACCATCCCGGCGTGCGCACCGTGCGCAGTAGCCAGTTGAGCGAGCGCGCGGCCGGCGTGCCGTACTTCTCGTGCCAGGTGGCCTCATAAGCCTGGATCAGGATGGACAACGGTCCGGTGAACTCGCGATACAAAGCGGAGAAGCTTTTGAGTATCCCGCAGGGTACCATTTTGTCGAGGACCCCGTTAGCGACTTCGAGTCCCACCTCCAGCAGCCGCCGGTTGCCTGTGAGGTAGTATCCGCTCATCATAAACCCGATTTCTGAATGCGACCAGCACAGGCCGTTGCTCCACTGGTGCGGGCCGTGATAGTGGATGCATCCGATGCGCTCCTCATGCCCTGGGTAGGCGTGAACAAAGCTGACATCCGCGATTGCACCTGCCGTCACTTGGGCCTGACGCAGATATCGCCGCTCGCCGGTCCGCAGAAACTGGCCCCAGCACCCCAGGGCCAGATCCTGGGCTTCGTTGCCAAACGGCCCGACGTAGCGAAACGCCTTCTCCGGAGCGGTATCCTTGTAGCAATGGTACAACAGCGGAGTGGGGGCTCCATGGGCGTTGACCAGGTGCCCGTGGAGCATCATGCCGTAGCGCCGGCAGCGTACCAGTGGTTCGATCATGATCTTTTCGAACAGCTCGGTCAGGAAGCGGTCCAGGTCGGCGAATTGTGGATGGCCCGCAGGCAGGAAATATCCGAACGCGTCGGTGCCGCAGAGATAGTTGGGGTCGACGATCCCCGCCAGCGGTTCCTGAACGGCGGCGGCGAAGGCGGAGGCAGTGGCATTCGTCACTGGACCTTCGCTGAAGTGGAGCACGACCTCGGTGGTTTTGGCTGCACCGATCCCCGTATCGCACCCCAGGAAGTCGCAGTAGCTCTTTACGCGGCCCGGCGCCAGACGTTCCGCCACCTCCTCCACCCAGCGCAGATCGTCCTGGTTCTGGATGCCGAAGGACGAGAGCGCCAGCGGCGCGGCCGGTCGCTCCGAGAGCAGTCGCTTGATCTGTTCCTCGTCGCGGGTGCCGTTGAAGAAAATTGGCGGCTCCCTGAACGGGGTTAGGAAACTGAGCGGCTGCGGGGCATCTTCAGGCCAGACGCGTACGTCGAGGGCTTGGGGCTCGACCTTAAAGCCCTTGGGATATTCCTGCCAGAAGTCCCGTACCGCCGCAACCACCCCAACCCGCGACCCGCCGAGCGCGGCCCAGCCTGCCGCTTTCCCGCCAGTGTTAAACGGAGCGCCGTCGAGTCCGACCGCGTAGTGGAGGTCGTCGGTCTGCACCAGCGATAGATCGCGCCAGGCGTGATTCCCGTGCGCCACCGTCCCTTCACCGCCGACAGCGGCTACGGCGCTGTCGCCTGGGCAGGCCAGAACCTTGAGCCCAATGGCCGCCAACTCGATGCGTGTTGGGTCCTGATCGAAGATAAACGTGTGGAAGATGCGCAGATCCGCCTTGCCGGCATAGAGATGAACACGGAGCCGGTAGGGACAGAAACGGACGCCTGTCTCGGAGGTCAGGTGTCCGGTGATCAGCACGCAGACTCGCAGCGGGCCGTGCTCCTCGATCGTTACCCGCGGTGCTGGAGAGGCGCCGATGGAGGTGTAAAGAACGCCGTGCTGATCCTTCATGTAAAGCAGAATCCCAGCGCCGTGAAGCGCCTCGCGCCAGCCCTCGGTCGTCTTGATCTCGCAGCCGGCAAAGGGCGAGTCGCACTCGCGGTGGCACCATAGTTCAAACGAGTTGCGCAATCGTAGGCGCAGCGCGCCCGTGTCGATGGTCAGGATGCCGTCGTGTTCGCTTGTTGTGATCTTCGGCGCCAGTTCGACGACCGCGTCCTTGGCGGGGTATTCCAGCCAGACTGTTTCGCCGTCCACGGCCGGGTCGGCCTGCACGTCCGCCAGCAGCCACTTGACGTCCTTCAGATCCTTCTTCCAAGTCGTCATGCTGGCGGTCTGCACGGGAAGCTCCCGGCCGGTGGCTGTGACTGCGCGCAGTTGCGTGCCGGCGGGGAACGCACCTTCGGCGAACGGGACACCGAAGGTCAGCGGCTCTTTGCCGTAGCGCACGCCGCGTGTGCCGTCAATCTTTACGGGGATGCGTGTGGTTTCTGCGTAACTCATACATTTCCTTGGGTATAGGCCATAAAATTACGGACTCGGGATACGCGGGTCGGTATGAGGCGCAAACCGATGCGCCTTTCGGATAGCAAACTCCTGCTCTCGGTCATTTCAGGGTGTCTCCATTCTTCAAGAAGGTGTCGAGTGTCCAGGTCCAATACAGAAAGCGCTGGCGGCCGATTGGGTCGTCGGCCAGCTCAGTCAGCGCCCGATCGCGCAGCGCCTTCATCTGCTTCACGACATCTGACGGCCAGATTTCCTGGAACAGTTTGGGCTCAATTCTTCCATTGTCGCCAAGATGGCTCGTCCAAGGCGACTTTTCCCATCGCTCGTACTCCAGCCGGAGCAATTCCCGCACGGTGCCGCCGGCCTTGCCGTAGAGGCGCCGGCACATCTCATCGAGCATCGCATCCACGTCCATCTCCGGATTCCACAGCGACTTCATCCAGACGTAAAGCGTGGGCGCGGTGGTGGTCCAGTCGCTCATGATACCGCCGTTGATGAACGTTCCCGCGAGGCACGTGCGGTTCGTCCGGTAGAAATCCTGCACGACGTGGGGGTACTGGACCGGCCCGAAGGTCCATCCGCTGCCGCGGTCCGAATAGTCCCAATCGGTGATGGGGCCGTGGACCTTCGCACTCCACGCGTGCAGATTTGCCTCCGTCACGCGCCGGGCTTTGGCCTGGCGCATCAGGGCCATGGGCCCGCCGGTGATGCAGGTCATGATTTCGAGGTTATCCGGAAAATCCACCTCCTCGGGACATTTCTGATAATTCCAATAGGGCAGATACATCACTTTCTTGCCGGGCCAGCGCTTCTTGACCGCCTCGCACATCCGCTTCACGAACTGCCCCATGACCAGCGAGGCTCCGCCCTTGGCCATCGTTTTCTGACAGGCCGGGCAATGGCAATTCAGGGCTGCATCGGCCGGCGAAACGGTCACGCAGGTGGCGGTAACCCACGAGGCGCCGCCGTCTGCGCCTCCCTTGTCCCAGACCCGCTCACAACCGGCGATCAGATAATCGAACGTCTCCTGTGCGCTATAGCAGAACATGCTGAAATTCCGGCTGCCGTCCGCCTTGACCGCGAATATTGCCTTGTGGGCCTCCATCCACTCGGACGAATGGCCATACCAGAAATCTTGAGGCTCATGAACTTTGATTTGGTAGGGCCAACTGTTGCCGTTGCGCACCAACGGCAGATAGGTCGGCATGGGGACTTTCGTCACGTCGGCTGGTATGGCGCCCGGCGCGAACGGAAGCGGAACTTTGTCGAACCAGCGTGCCTTCTGCGGAAGCTTCCAGCCGTAGTTCGGGAAAAACTGACGCTGGCGGAAGACAGGCTGGTCGCGGTAGTGGACCGGGGAGATGACAAGCGATTCACTGCGAATGACAGAACGTCCGCCGAGTTCCGCCGGCCAATACCAGCGTACGCCGACGAACCGCTCTAGAAAGTCCGCCACGGCCCAGGCGGTGCCGTCGTTGATCCAAGAGGCCCACCGGTCGCTTCCCGCCGGCAGCGGCTGCGTGCTGCCCACGAGAAAAACACGGTTCGCCGCCGTCTTGACGACAAACCCCTCGATCGGAATCTGTGCGGCATCGATTCCGGCCTTCCGTGTCTCCTCGCAATCGCCAATAATAACCGCCGCCCGGTTTGCCGGCGGTGAGTTGGTGGCCACCGTCAATTGTGCGCCGGATGTCAACCGGACGACATCGACGAGTTCGGTGACCAGCCGTTTCAGGTTGGCCGACATATTCGTCTCGGCCACATACACCTCGGCCATCGGCTTTCCCTTGCTCACAAGCTTGATCGGCGCATGTTTCCCAGGCTGGAGAAACTGCACCGGCGTCAGGTCAGGGGCCTGGTTCGGCTCCGCGGCCCACAACGTCCCCACCATCAACAATACTGCAACCACCATTTCTCTGGAATTCATCTTGAACTTTCCCCTATCTCTTGTCTTCACTGCTTGCGACCGCTCCGTACAGTTCCGGCCGCTTTAAGTTCCGATTTCCCTGGCGACGAAGCCATACGAGGCCGATGCGCAGGTGGCAATGATTTGTGGGTTGGCCATGTTGCCCGTCCAACTGCTGCGTGGGTTGAGCAGGAATTTGGGCAGGACGTACGGATCTTCTCCGGCCTTCTCGACCACCGTGCCGATCCAGAGGTGTGCCGACGGGCTGTGGTTGGGTGTTCATGATTGTTTACTTTCTCTCACCAGGCGACATCGGCCCAGGCTGCGTTCAATTCCGACATGGGCGTTTTTGCCGGGTCGAAAACCGTTCCCACATTGTCCCGGACGATCGTCCGCTCATTATGCCCGCCGCGGTCGACGACCAGCGTCTCGATCGCGGCATGGTAGAGGGTATTGTCTTTCACTACGCAGTCGGACAGGCCCTGCAGCACTAGGCCGAACCGGGGTGACAACTGCCCCTGGCCGCGATCGTCCATGGAGGCGTTCATGCTGTTGCTGCAGCAGGTCAGCCCCCGGCAGCCTTCGAGGCGGATGTGGGAACTCGCGAGCGCGTCGTCTGCGGGGATCCATTCGGGGCGGCCGCTGCGGTAGATGACGTTGCCGGTGATGGCGATCACGGTGCACGGGACCTTTCCGCGCGGAGCGAACCAGATGCCGGGTCCGCCCGAACGATCGATGTAGTTTCCGGTTACATTGTAGTGGCCGCCCCCCCGGCTTACGAGTCCGCCGGCGCGATTCCATTCGATCCGGTTTCCGGTAAGCGTGACCGATAGGTTCTCTTCGAACGCGGCATAGCCGGCCCCGCCGTTGCCCGAGAGCCAGTTGTCGAGCAGGAAGCCGTCCCAGCCGCGTATCCACACCCCGTTGCCCGTGTTGTGCGAGATCATGCAGCCGCGGATGCTGAAGCACCAGATGCGGTTCAGGCGCACGCCGTCGCCGGAGAAGCGGCTGATGCGGCAGCGCTCGATGCGCGGGGTGTCTTCCATCTTGCCGTAATCGGGCTTGTCGACGAGCACGCCATGAATGCCGGTTCCCAACCCTCCGCCGTCTAGGCAGACGCCGCTGAGCGTCGCCCCGATCGCGCCGGTGAAATCGAGTAGACAGGGCGCGGTGGCATCGTTGAGGCGTAAAATCGAGCCGCCGAAATCGCCGAAGCTCCAGGTCGGCTCGCCGCACATGCCCACGTGCGAATGCCACCGTAGGGAGCCTGTACAAAAGACGCCGGGGGGAACCCACAAGGTCCCTTGAACCGCGGCCGCCGCGTCGATCGCCCGCTGTAACGCCGCCGTGTTGTCGGTCTGGCCGTCGCCGACCGCGCCAAACTCGCTGACATCCAAACGCTTCGCGTTCATCGTGCGCTCCTTACGCTGTTTTCTGTTCCCCGTTCACACACCCTGCGGAAAGCTGAAGCCCCGCACGGCGAAGACCTGCGGGTGGCCCGTCACGCCAAGCCAATCCGAATTGAAGAGGATCGTTTTGCCGTCCGGACTCATGGCTGGCTGCACTTCCGTCCAGTAGTTGCCCGTCCAACTGCTGCGCGGGTTGAGCAGGAATTTGGGCAGGACGTACGGATCTTCTCCGGCTTTCTCGATCACCGTGCCGATCCAGAGGTGCGCCGACGGCCCCATGGGCACGGGCGTACCCCGGCCGGCCCAGCCTTCCGTGTCGGCCACCACGCGGGTGCCTGACTGATCCCACGAATGATGGCACTCGTCAGGCCGCACGATCTTGCGGGTCAGTTCGAAACGCCTGCCTCCGGGGATGCGACAGCCTTTCACCGCGTCGGCTGCGGAGCAGACGATCGGATCGGCGCACAGCATGATGCCGCGCCAATACGGCGCGGTCTTGGTTGAACTGGTGTGGGTGACGATCTCGTATTTGCCGCCTCGCCAGGCCGGGTGATCCACGCCCTCGCCCTTGTCGCCGATCGGCAAGCCGGCCACCCTGCGGCCCTCGTCGGTGACGATGTGCAGCGTCGACCAGCCGGGGTAGTCGGGTTCCGCCTTGCTGTACCACTTTCCCTGCGTGTCCGTGCCGCTGCGGAAATGGCTCCTGCACATCATCATGTGGTCAAGATACCGCGGATCGTCGCCGCGGTAGTAGAGTCCGTTCGGACGCCAGTTGTAGGTCTCGAACTGAAAACCGTGCACGCGCATCTTCTCCAAGTCAACCACGACAGTGCCGTATTGCGGGTCGTTGTCGGTATAGAAGCTGCAGGACGCCGCCAGCCGCTTCCCGTCGCGGCGCAGCGACGACATGTCGTACATCTGTCCGCCGCGCGGAATGCGGCCGATGCCGGGAACGGGGGTATCCACTACGAGCAGCGTCTCTCGCCGGAACGTGTTCAGATCGATCTGTTTGAGCAGGATCCGTGGCTTGTCGGATGCCGACTGGTCGTCCCAGTAATACATCACTTTGCCGTCCCTGCTGAGGATCGGCCCGCGCGCGCGGTCCTCATCGGTGAGCAGGCGCAGGCTGAACCCATCCTCCATGTCGCACAGCAGGTATTCCATCTTCCAGTCGTCACCGCGGCCTTGGCCGTTCTGGCGCTCGATTACGCACCGCCGTGAATCCGGCGTGAACAGGGCGAACGACGAATGCATGGCCGCGCAGTGCGTATCGTGGTCGGGGTTCGTGGTGACCCGGAACACCTCGAGGCCGGGCTCCGAAAATGTGGAAGCCATTTCCGGACAAGGCGCCGATTCGCTGAAACGGTCGCCGACGGTTGGCGTGGTCTTTTTGTCACTCATGAGTTGTTCCTTCGGATTGACACAATTGTTCGCAGAGTAGTCGAGCATAAATGGAGTAGTGGCTAAAGCTTTTTTTCGTACGCGATTCTGAATTCTGGTGAGTGGCTGCCGATCGCCGGATTCGGCCTCTGAAAGAAAGTTGCATTTCGGTCATTTTGTGCGGAACTCGCCCGTCCAAATCCGCTATCTTGTGCCTTAATGAGTAACAAAACCATCATTCAAGGCCGGTCGATAAACTCTGCGGAAGTGGGGCTGGTTCGGTTTTGATGGCCGAACATCCCGACTGGAATTGAACGCGTTTGTCGCACATCATGCGTTTAGGTTTCGTGCGCATTCGCCTGTCTTAATTCGTCGCGCGTGAAAAGGGAGTTATGCACGTTCAGTTTTCCTTTTACGCGTTCTTATATTTTTGTGGATGTCAATTTCATTCATTTTCCACCAGCGATGACATGCCGCAGACTTTGCCAATTGCGCCACACAATTACTTGACGACAAGGGCAGGTCACTCAGGCGGAATAAGCCGTCAACCCGCCGTCCACCGTTAGGCTGGTCCCGGTTATATAGTCACCACTCTCCGAAGCCAGCACCGCCACCGCCTGGGCGATGTCGTCGGGTTGGGCCGCGCGCCGCATCGGCACGCGTTCCTGCAGCCAGGCGCGCCCCTGTGGCTTCTGCCACCAACCCGCCGTCATGGCGGTTTCCAGATCGATGGTGAGTCGAAAGACATCGAGGTTCGGCTGGGTCACCGTGCTTAGCAACTCGGGGGCGGGCACCCCCCCCTTGTCTTCATAACGCCTTTACCTCCAATGACTTCAACAACGCGCGGCGCGCGGCGCGGAAGCGCTTCACGTCCTTTACATAGCGGTCGAACCTGTGGATGGCCATCGCGATCACTCGGGCGGCCCGGCGCGGATTCCGTTTCCGGAGCTGGCTCAGCAGTTCGAAATCTTCGAAGCCCTCGCGGTGCGCCTCGAGCCGCAGGCTCGACCAGGGCCCATTCGGGCCGGGGTAGACGATATGGGTGTCGCCCGCGGGCAGCGAGTTCTTTCCGCCGCCGTGGTTCGGGAGTACGCTCGTCGTGAAGGGATCTATCCCCTCTCGGTAGTGATTAAGGCCCCAATGCAGGAAACCGTCCAGTCGGTAGAGCGCCCCGCCCCAACCGATCAGCGCGGGCCTGAGCAGTTCCTGATCGAGCAACCGATTGAGCCAGGGGCCGCCAGGGTAACAGCAGGTGTAATACCAGACCCGGTCGCCGAGCAGCCGGTGCGCCTCGTAGGCCTCGCGATCGCGCTGATACTCTTGAACCTGTGGGCACCAGAAGTCCACCGACCCGGCGAGTTTCGGATCCTGCGTGGCGTCCAGGATGGGAAAGCCTGGCATGTGGCGGCGAAGCATGCCGACCAGGATGCGGTAATCCACGGCATTGGCCGGGATCGGCTCGTCCGTGGCGTGCTGGATCCAGCGCTCGCGCCAGCCGTTGCGCTCGATCTCCTCCAGAAGCTGCCGGCAAATGGAACCGAGAACCACGTTCCCTTCGGGCGATGTCGCCCGGCCGCCGAAGGCCACGTCGAATGTTTCAGCCTCCCACTTGCCGCCGGTGCGGCTCGCCACATGGCCGCCCTCGATGTAATGCAGGCCAGCCGCAGTGAACAACTGGACGATCCGGCGTAGCCGTTCGCGGTTCAGCACTGGCCCTAGCCGCGTCTGGGAGAAGACGGTGTCAAGAGGGATCCAGAACGCATTCTGCCGGCCGTGGGCCATCAGCGCGGCATAGCTCCCGAGCATCTTCCAATACGGCTCGCTCCACATCTTCAGGCCGTGGCTGGAGGCGATGTTGGAGTAGGAGAACCAGTTTGTATAAGGCAGCGTGTCCCCGCCGATGGCGGGGATCACGGCCCGATAGACGCGGACAGCTAGTTCCAATTTGATCTGGTCGGTGCCAACGGTCACCGAGATGGCGAAGACTCTCGATCCCGGCCTGGATTTCCGTGGGACCGGGATTTGAAGACGCAGGGCCAGCGTCGGGGAATCCGGACGCACCGTGCCATCGCACGGCGCCATCGCGTCGAAGGCCTGGAACGGAGCGCGCCGCACCACATGCGGATTGGGTGCGTTGGGAACCCGGTCATACGGCACGACCGTCAGCGTCTTCGAGCCTTCCGTGAATCCCGTCAAGCCGGTGTTCTCCTCCACCGGCACGGCGATCAGCCGGAACCACGCTGCGCCTCGGACGAGCCGCCCGCGCTCCCGAACCGAAACCCGGAGCGCTTGCCCGGCAGGGGCGTCGTTGACGAGCACGTGGACGGCGGCCGTTCCGCCGCGTGCCAGATCCAGTTGGAGGCGCCGACATGGCCGCGCTTCAACGGTGGAGTCGGCATACAGATTCTCGAGACTATCGCGAAGTTCGGTGCGCATCGTGTTTCTCCTTCTTTCCCGTGGGGGAGTGGTTTTGTTAGGGATACCGGTTGCGCAGGGGATTGGCGGCGGCGGGGGCGACGCCCGTCTTGGCCCACGCATCCTTGGCCTCGCCGAGGAAGTAGTCGAAGGTCCACGTCCAATACGCAAATCGCTGTTTCAAGAGGGTATCGCTGGCCATCTCGCATTTGGCGCGGTCGTGCAACGCGGTCATCTTGGCCACCACCTCGGGCGGATAGGTGTCGGCAAACACCGCGACCGAAACCCGGCCGGCATTGCCCAGGCCTTTCCGCCACGGGGTCTTCGCCCAGCGGGCGCATTCCAGCCGCAGCAGTTCGCGGCAGGTCGCCGCGGCCTTGCCGAACTGGCGCTCGCACAGGACATCCAGCAGCTCGCCGTCGATTGTGACCTTGCCCGGCGAGGGGACGACGTGGACCTCGGTGTTGTCCGTTTTGTTAACGATGGCCACGTACCCACTGGCAACAGTTGCCGCCAACAGTACGGAAAGGCCCATGGTCCAATGTGTAGTGAATCGCATGCAGTTCACTCCTGATCCTTGTCTTGGGGCTATGGCGTGTCCGGCATTCGTCTACCAATCGTTCACGACAGCTCAACCTGTGATACGACACTTAATATCGTATCGTCTGACGTGAGATTGCACAGACATGCTTGTAAATGTCGCTATGTAATCACCTAAGTAATGCCAGGGCAACAAAAAACATGTTCAGCTGCAAAACTCATCAACAGCCCTGTGCATGGTCTGCGCCATTGGTAAAATGTTGAACGTAATGGGCTCTACTTGTGTCAGTTCAACGATACGGATCCCGCAGTCATCTCCTGTTCCGCTTACCTCTCAACCAACGAAGCAAAGCGCATTGCCGATGAAAATGATTTCGCCGTTCTCAAAGCGTTTAAAATGCCCGATCTTGCCCTCGGGGAATATTCTTCGCCTTAATCCTCTCGTCTAACCGTACGCAAAAGGGAGTGAGTCAAAAGGATGTGCAACGTGCGATGTGTCCTCGAATAAGAAATGTGTCCTACAAGTTGCATGATCTTTTACAATGCTTCACAAGATGGCATCCCAAAGCAAGAGCCTCTGAATTTTCAAAAAGCCAATAAAAAAGGGGTTTACGTTGCCGTAAACCCCTTCAAAATTGGTAGCGGGAGTTGGATTTGAACCAACGACCTTCAGGTTATGAGCCTGACGAGCTACCGGGCTGCTCCATCCCGCAATCTCTGCTGCTCTCCTCAAAAAGCAGTGGCAATAGTAGCTTACCGTTTAGGGAAAGCAACCCCCAATTGTATCTTTTTTATTTACACGTCGAAATAGGGGTAGGATTCTGTTTTTTATCCGTTGTTGGTGATTGTGTGAGAAAGGAGATTGCCAGAAGCCTCGGTGGCTTTATAAACTTCGAATAGTTAGGATGCTGTTTGTGAAGAGAGGAACGACGCTGATGCTGATGCTGATGCGTTTCAAGCCAGTTGGTGAAGGCTATCCCCCTGTTCGATGCTCATGGGTTGCATGGCACATTTTTTGTCCATACGGATAATATCAAGTCAACGTGGGCTTCAACCTGGAAGGCGTGGAAGGTAGCGGCTGCGCATGGACACGAAGTGGGGAGCCACACAAAGACTCATTCGGATTTGGCGCAGGTGCAAAACGCTCGACAACTTCGCAATGAGATTGACGGTAGTGCGGATATGATTGAACAGAATATTGGAATTTGCCCCATATCGTTTGCGTATCCGTTTAGTGCTTCCTATGATGCTGTGCGGCGCCAAGTCCGTAGTGTTTATCTTCTGGATCGAAGTGATTGTCGGATGTGGGGTGGGCAGGGTTTTGGTGCCGACGATGGCACTCGTTATATCGAATAGGCTGTTGAAAAGAAGGACTGGTTCTATTGCATGATGCATGGGGTTGATGAGGTTTCTTTCAAGCTGATCACCACCAAAGCTTTGGGCGGCATTATTGCGTATTTGGCGGAGTATCGTGATACGATCTGGACAGAATCGTATGGAACGGTAGGTCGTTATATAAAGGAGCGCACGCTGGCGGATGCCAAGTTTAAGGATGTGACGACTGCGGGCTTTGATGTTCGCTTTGAGCTTCCGAAGTATATCGAAAAGCGTGATTGTATGACCGTGCCTTTGACTGTAAAGATCGCGCTGAATGCACACAATAGAGATTTGGTGAAGGTGTGTCGTGGTGACTTGGTGGTGCCAACAGCTCACTCCCATGATGGAAAAATTTTGCTTGTGGATATGGTCCCAGATGGGACGTGGGTCTGGGTTGTATGGGGTGAGTCGAGTGAATCTTGAGTTAGATTGGAGAAGGCTGCCTGAGGCGTCTGTTTTTTTGCGGTTCGTTGTTGCCCTTTTTTGGTTGACGGGAATCGCTACTCCCTCCATGATTATCGAACATTTTAATCGGGAACTCTATGCCGCATGTGGAATGATATTTAATTGCGGGCATTAGGTCATTTAACAAAAGAAGGAGCGAGGGTATGACTATGCTGATTCGGACGACTTTACTGGGCCTCATTATTTGTGTTGCGTGTCAGGAGCATCTGTTTGCTGCTGAAACATCACAGGCCGTTCGGCCTGTTCGCTTTTCTGTTGGATTTTTTGGGCAAGCGACAGATAACCGTGACGCTGTTGCGGAGGATAAGACGGGGAATACCGACATCTATGTACGGCCGAAGTTGGAATTGGTGTACGAAACAGAGGCATCCCGATTGGATCTTCACTACACTCCAGCATTCCGTTATCGCTCCGACCCCGGGGATACGCAAGATGAGACTACATGGCAGCACGACTTTGGTGTGGCAGCTTCTCGTTTGGTTTCAGACCGGATGCGGCTGCGTTTTAATGGTGTAATTCAGAAACAGGATGATCCGGCGATTGAAGAGGGTGGGATTACCAGACGCGGGGATCTGAGTTATACGAGAAGTGCTGTTGATGCTGGGATGAATTTTGATGTAATGAAGTACTCGAATGTGGACATAGTTTTGCAGAATCGCATGAAGCGGTATGACGACGATATTATTGCTGCTACTTCGGATGAGGATGAGAACACGATTCGAGTTGAACATCGTCATCAAATGACGCGTACGCTTCGCTCTTTGTTAACGGGGGGTTACTCCGTATATACTTACGATAGCAGCTTGGATCTGGAACGCGATTTCAGCTCTGGGTTGGTGGCGATCGGTGTCGAGAATGCATTCACGCCGAATACACTGGGTTCGATTTCAGTTGGTTCGCAGACGCGTGACTATCAAGATGAAGGGATTGATAGCGACAATGCTCCGTATGTGCGCGTTTCGCTTGAGGGGCTTCTGGCTGAAGATCTCCGCATTGGTTGTTCTTTGGGGCAAGGGGTGCGTGATACTGATGCCTATCCGTTTGTGTCGCAGGAGTACAGTGAGTTCCGCGGTTTTGGGAATGCGATGTTGAGCTCGAAGGTGAGACTTCGTGTCAGCGCCACCTATCGTGTTTCGACGTATAAGGAAGACAACATACCCTCCAATGTGACGGCGGCGGACATAGCGGCTGGAGAGGCATTGGGATATGGGGCTAGTGGCGACGAGACTACCATTGTGGGGGATGCGGAACTCACGTTCACAGCAGCGGAGAATCTGTCATTTTTCGCGGGGATTCGTATCGAGGATATTGACTCTGATGTTGGGCAGTCCTATACGAAGAATACGGGGCGGATCGGCGCATCGGTTAGTTTGTAATCTGATGATGATGATGCCGGGATTTTTGGCGTTTCTCCCTCCAATTTGACTGTTTTTGTTTTGCTCACAGCAATGAAACTTTGACTGGCCGTTCCGGATAACGGGACGGCTTCAGTTCTTATTAGGGCAAATAGGTGGTGGCGATATGAACGACGCTCAGGAAAATTTGCATTTTCTCGACTATTGGCGTGTCATTAGTTCGCGCAAGGAAATTGTGATTGCGGTTTCGCTCTTGGTTGTGATTACTGGCATCATTATTACGTATGCAATGCCTAAGGTCTATATGGCCTCTGCCGTGATTCGTGTGCAGGAAGGTACGCCGGATGTTGCGGTCTTCTCTCCCGAAATGATGAGATTCGACCCGCTGTTCCTGCGGACGCAGTTTGAGATCATTCAATCCCGTCCGATCATTGAACAAGTCATCAACCGTCAAAACCTAGATCAAAAACTAGCCCGCGCTTATGGGTATGAACTGCTTCCTCAGGCCCAGCGGGTTGATCGCACACTGAAGCTCATCTCGCGCGGCATGAATGTGCAGCAGTATCGCGACACGAATCTCATCGAGATTCAGGTGGCATTGGCTGAACCCAAGGAAGATGCTCCGCAAGAGGCTGCTGCGGCTGCGAACATGATTGCCGATGAATTCCGGATTCAGGCTGCTGCGCGTAGCCGAAAGTCTACAGAGACGGCTCTTGATGCCCTCTATGATGCATTTCAGGAGCAAGAGAAGCGTCTTGAAAAGGCGGAGACTGAGGTCGAGCGTGTCCGGAAAAAGTACAAGATGAATATGGTCAATCCCTTGGCGGGGAGTCGCTCGTCGCTTGATAAGATGACGCTCACGATGCTTGAGGAGTTGCGGATTCGAGCCAGTCAGGATGTTGCGGAGCAGGAGGCGTTGTATAAGCTGGTAGAGTCACTTTCGGACGCCAAGCTCATTGAGTCCGCCCAATATTTGGTTAATGATCAAAGTATTCCACAACTTGTATCGGAGAAGCGTAAGGCTGAAGTGGATCTCAGTCAGCTACAGGAAACATATGGAGCCAAGCATCCGGATGTTGTGCGTGTGATGCGTGTTATCAGTTCGCTTGATAATAAGATTTCGGATGCCCTCAGCGGTATGAAGACGGGGGTTTTGGGGAAATACAGGGGCGCACAGGCGAAGCTTGAGATTCTCAAGGCAGAGTTGCAGGAGCGGCGCGACAAAGAGCGTGAGAATGAAGGGGGAAGCTATCTTGAATTTTCGCGAGCTACGGATGCACGCGATCATGTGAAGAAGATTCGCGATGCACTTGAGATGCGCTATTTTCAGGAGCAGATTGAGCTTCGGATTCCTAAGACGCTAGTGGAACTGGTTTCCCCGGCAAAAGCCCCGAACGTTGGTGATTTTGTTAGCCCGAACGTTCTGCTCAATATTCTGTTAAGTGTTATTGCAGGGCTGGGGGCTGGTATTGCGCTCGCTTACTTTGTGGAGTATCTCGACACCTCCGTGAAGACGATTGATGACATCGAACGCTCCATGGGAATTCCCGTGCTTGGTGTCATTCCTCAGAAGGTGCGTCCCATGAATGAAGAGGGGGCTAATCCTGCGCATGCTGAATCTTATCGTATCTTGCGAACCAACATTCAGTTCTCTCAGAAATTTAAGGACGGAAAGACACTCTGTTTCACAAGCGGTAGTATGGGTGAAGGGAAGTCTCTGACATTGTTTAACCTCGCTTATATTTGTGCTCAGCTCGGCGACAAGGTCATTATTATTGACTCTGACCTGCATCGTCCCCGGCAGCATCGCATGTTTGGGGTTTCGAATAAGATTGGTTTGGCGAATGTGTTGATTGGGGAAGTCGAATCCCTTGATGTCATTCATGAAGAAGTCTTTCATAATCTTGATTTTCTCCCGAGTGGGAAGCTCGATTCCGGGGTTCATGGGCTTTTGGACACCCAACGGATGCGGGAGTTGGTCAAAGAGTTGAGTCTGAAATATGATCGTGTGTTCTTTGATGCGCCGCCGATCATCGGCGTCAGCGATGCCTCTGTTTTGGCTCGTGAAGTGGATGGTGTGATGCTCTTGATTCAGCACCGGAAATATCCAAAGGCAATCTCGGATCGTGCCAAGGGAATGCTCGACAATATGGGGGCTAACCTTTTGGGCGTTGTCCTCAACAATATCAATGTATCGCGCGACCAGTCGTATTGTTACAATCAATACTATTATCAGTCGGACTATACGACAAAAGCACGTAAGGGGTGATTGGATTGTTTTTTCGATTAAGAGTGTTTGTGGGATTTGGATTGTTTCTTTTGCTTCTCGCTCCCGGGTGTAGGTCGACTTCGATCGAAAGTCAGCGTGTGGTTCGCTACCGGCCGACAGTCGACCCCGTTCCCTCAACGAGCCCGACGACTCCAGACGTGCTCGCCGATAACGGGAATTCAGGTTCAACTGTGATTCCTCCAGTGGGGATTCGCCAGCTTAGCCCAGGGGATCGGCTAATGATCTCACTGCGGGGAATTCCTCATCCAGAGGAGATTAAGGATATGGTTGATGGTGTTGGTGAGGTGAATCTCCCCTATATTGGGCCGGTTAAATTGGCGGGAAAGACGACATCTCAGGCCGAACAGTTCATTGAGAGTACATATGTGGATCGGCTGATCTATCAGCATATTAACGTTATCGTGGTGGCTGAGGATGAGGTGTACTTCGTTCAGGGGCAGGTTTCCAGGCAGGGGGAGTTTCCGCTGTCGGGGCCGGTTACGTTGCTTCAAGCCATAAGTGTGGCAGGTGGGTTTACGCCATTTGGCAATCGGAAGAATGTCAAAATTATCCGAGGTAGCGAGCTCCAGTTTTACAATGTAAAAGATATTGCGGCGGGAGAAGAGAATGATCCAGCGATCCATGCCGATGATATCATTGAGGTTCTTCAGAAAAAATTCTGATATAGCTCTCTGTCGACACTGGGCGGCCTACAAACATACGAAGTTAGGCACTAGACTGTGAAGTGCTTCTATGTGACGACTGTTGTTTTCACAACGTATCGGTGTGTGATATGAGCCGTATATATCGAGTTGCGTCTGGTTTGGTTTTGGTAGTGCTGGGGACGTTTGCAGTCTTATATAGCATGCGTGTCGCAAAGGCTCAGCGGATTTACTATGCAGTCAAATATGGCGCCTTTTCAGATGCGGTTCCTAATGTGATTGCAAGCCGTTGTGAAGCCGCTCATGCCCTCTACCCCCATCATTACTTTTTATGCATTCATGCCGTTGGCCGTTTGTTGCCCGTTGCTTATAAAGCGGAACAGGGAGAGAGAGACGCTGCTCTGCTCTATGTCAACCAATGGTGTGAGCGAGGGCTGGCGCTGAACCCTTATCATTGGAGATTGCATCGCGCAAAGACGAGATTATGTGCTGAGGAATCACCAAAAGCGGCAGCAGAATACTGGGAAGCGTTTGTTGACTGGCAATTTTGGAGCCCTGAGAATCTTGCCTTTTTAGTCAAGTGCTATGCGAGGGCAGGTCGGTTTGCTGAGGCATCCGAAACGCTGTCGTTAATTGAGGGGCGCCCCGAGCATCGGGGTGCGGCTGCAGTTTGGCGCACCGCGTTGGCTGCCGACATGCGGGGGCCTGCTCAGGAGAATGCCACAATTCCGTAAGCGGGGGAGGGTGATTTCTCGCGTTGTGTCTGGAATCTTCTGCAAATTCAGAGTGGCTCGGGCTGGCGACGTTACTATGAGCTGAATATCCAACAACCCAACAAGGAATATCCAACCGAACAGGGAGTGCGAGTTCTGTGAATGACTCGCTCAAAGGCGACCTATTCTTTGCTCTCGCCCACTTGGGAATTGGACATATGTCGCCATCCCGCGTTTACAATTCCACGTGTTCTTAGGCAAAGACGATGCGAAAGCTGAAGACATCCTGATTCGGTTCGCTGGTGACCTGATAATCGCATTTTTGGAATACTCGCTGCATGGCGCGGTTGTCACGGAGCACTTCTGCGGTGAAGCCGCGAATACCGTTGCGTCTTGCGATTGTTGCGAGTTGGTCGAGCAGGAATAAACCAATGCCGTTGTTCTGCCACTTGTCATGCACCACAAACGCGACCTCCGCCATGTTGGTTTTTGGGTCAAGGTAGTAGCGACCCACAGCCACAATGTCTTCTCCGTATGCCTCAGGGACGGTGGCCACGATGGCGATGTCATTGCGGTGGTCCACGTAGACGAAGTCCTGAAGTTCTTTGCGGGGAACCTGTTTCACATGCGACATGAAGCGGTAGTACATGGTTTCCTGAGAGAGCGCGTAGAATAGGTCTCGCATGCGGTGTTCATCGGTCGGATGAATATGCCGGAATGCAATCTGATTGCCATCGTCCAGCACGTAGGTTGCGCGGTAGTCTTTCGGTCCGATGATCATTTTCCCGCCTACGTCTGCCATATCGGCTCGCAGGTACTTGGCTTCAACGGCCTCACGGATTAGCTTAGCCCGGAAATCAGGATGTGCAATTGAAATCAGTGCGATTGCACGTTCTGCGACGCTTTTGCCGTGCAGATAGGCAACACCGTATTCGGTAACAACGTAGTGCACATCCCCACGCGTGGTGACAACACCCGCCCCTGGGCTGAGGCTTGTTGATATGCGTGAAACTGTGCCACCAACGGCGGTGGAGGGGAGTGCAATGATCGCTTTGCCTCCGTCAGAGCGTGCTGCGCCACGGTTAAAGTCGACCTGGCCGCCAATGCCTGAGTAGAACTGGGTGCCGAGAGAATCGGCGCACACCTGCCCCGTTAAGTCGACTTCGAGAGCAACATTGATTGCTACCTGTTTATACTGTTGGGCAATGATGAAAGGGTCGTTTACGTATTCTGTGGGATGAAATGCAAATGTCGGGTTGTTGTCGATATAGTCGTAAAGTTTGCGGGTGCCCATACAGAAACTTGCCACGATCTTGCCTTTGTCGAGTGTCTTGCGCTCGCCGGTTACCGCGCCGCTTTCGATGAGATCAATGATGGCGTCGGTAAACATCTCGGTATGAATACCGAGATTTTTTTTGTCCTTAAGGTGTTCGATTACAGCTTGAGGAATTCCCCCGATCCCGAACTCTACGGTGGAACCATCCTCGATTAGGGCAGCCACATACTCGCCGATTTGGAGGGTGACTTCATTAGATGCGGGGGATTCGAGTTCGATGAGAGGGGTGTCCGTGGGCACGAGGACATCAAAGTCATGCGCGTGCATGAGGCTTTCGCCCAATGTGCGTGGCATGTTCGGGTTGACGGCAGCGATCACGAGCCGTGCATTTTCGGCAGCGCTACGAACAATATCGACAGATATGCCCAAGCTACACATGCCGCGTTCATCGGGAGGGCTAACTTGAATTAGTGCGGCGTCAAGAGGGGTTTGTCCCGAAGTAAACAGGCGTGGAATGTCAGAGAGGAAAATGGGGGTGTAGTCACCCAGTCCTTCTTGAATGATGCCCCGCACATTTTTGGCGATAAAGAAGCTATTGACGCGAAAGTACTCGGAGAGCTTCTCTTCTGCATAGGGAGCATCCCCTGAAGTTAGAAGGTGGATGATCTCCGTGTCTGTGAGCTCGTTGCCTCGTGCGGAAAGTGCGTTGACCAATGCTTGCGGTTGTCCGCAGCCTGTTCCGACGAAAACGCGTTGGCCGGGGCGGATTCGTTTTACGGCTTCCTGTGGTGTTTCGATCATATCGGCATATGTGTCTTGCCAGTTAATATCCCAAGAGGGTGCTTGTGTCTGTTTTGGCATGGCGTGATTCCTGTCCATTGGTTATTTTCTGGATTTTAGTGTGATGCGGGCGTCAGCAGCGACGGATTGTTTTCCTACTTCGCCTACAATAAAGGGATTGATGTCCATTTCTTCAATTTCAGGGAAATCAGTAACGAGTTGGCTGATGCGCTGCAGGCTGCTAGCGATGGCTTCTAAGTCAACGCTGCTCTGACCGCGAACGCCTTTTAGTAGCGCAAATGATTTTGTGCCTTCAAGCATTTGCATTGCTTCGTCTGCTGCGATAGGGGCTATGTAAAAGGTTACATCCTTCATGACTTCGACAAAGATGCCTCCGAGCCCGAACATCAGCATGGGGCCGAATTGAGGATCACGGGTCATGCCCAAGATTACCTCCCGTCCCTTGCCGCACATTCTTTCAACATAGACTCCGTCAATCTGAGCATGGGGAACGCGTTGACGAATGCGCATCATCATCAGATCGTATGCATCTTGCACGGCTTCGGGGGAGCCGAGGCTAAGCTTTACCCCGCCCATGTCTGATTTGTGAATGACGTCCGGGGATGCGATCTTCATCGCGACTGGATAGCCGACCTTGCCCGCGATCTCAATGGCTTGTTCTGCAGAGGATGCCAGAGCGCCGTCGGGTACCGTAAAGTCATAGGCTCGCAGAATGTCCTTTGCGGCGGCTTCGCCCACTTGAAATTGTCCTGTCTTTACGTGTCGATTGATAATGCGCTCTACACGGCGGCGATTGACGGGGAAGCGCGTGACAACGCGTGGCGGGCGATTCAGCCATGTGGCATAGTCGACCATGGCTTTCAGTGCCGAAACGGCACGGTTTGGGGATTCGTAGTCAGGGAGGTTGTGAGCGACAAGCTCGTCGCGTCCCGGCATCACATCAGAGCCGCCCATAAAGGAGACGAGGACGGGTTTTTCATTTCGGTTGCATTTGGCAATGGCGCGTGCGGTTTCTGCGGGAAGGGTCATGGCTTGCGGGGTTAATATCACGATGATGGCGTCGATTGCGTCATCATTTTGTGCCGCTTCCACGGCCATTACATAGCGATCTGGATCTGCATCTCCGAGAACATCAATTGGATTGCCGACGCTGGCTGCTGCTGGCAACTTCTTTGCCAGCGCGGTGGCTGTGCTGCCTTCGAGCGGTTGTACGGTCATGCCGCATTGTTCAATAGCATCAGCGGCCATGATGCCCGGGCCTCCCGCATTTGTGATAATGGCAACACGGTCGCCCTTCGGGAGCGGTTGCATGGCAAAGGCGGTTGAATAGTCGAACATGGCTTCGAAGGTTTCTGCTCGTATGATGCCAGCCCGTTTGAAGGCGGCTCCGTAGGCGATGTCTGCCCCTGCCAGGCTGCCGGTATGTGAAGAGGCGGCCTTGACACCCGCCGATGTCACTCCGGATTTGAAAATGACGATGGGTTTACGTGTTGCAGCCGCTTCGGCCGCTTTGATAAACGCATCGCCCGCATCCACACTTTCGAGATACCCCACAATGACTTTCGTTTCGTCGTCATTGGCAAAAGCCCTGAGAAAGTCCGTTTCAGAAAGATCCGCCTTGTTTCCCATGCTGATGAGCTTGGCGAGACCGAGGTGACGAGCTGAGGCCCAATCCAGAATGGCACAGCAGAGTGCGCCCGATTGAGAAATGACTGAGATGCCGCCGCGTTTTGGCATTTGCTTTGCAAAAGACGCATTCATATCGTGATGCGTGTTGATTAGCCCGAGGCAGTTAGGCCCTAATAATATTACCTCTCGGGCTTTACAATATGCAGCAATTTCGCGCTCTAGCGCGGCTCCGACTTCACCGACTTCTTTAAACCCGGCTGTGATGATGACAATGGCGCCGGCGCCGGCGTTGATTGAGGCCTCGACGGATGGCTTGACGAGCGGGGATGGCACAGAGATGATGCTAAGGTCAATGGTCTTGCCGTAGGTCTTCAGGTCGGGATAACAGGGCAATCCCAGAACTTCGCTTGCCGATGGGTTGATAGGCGTGATGACTCCGGCATAGTTGCTGTCAATGAGATTGGCAACGATCTCGTGCCCCACTTTTCCTGGGGTACGTGATGCGCCAATGATGGCAATGGCCTTGGGTGTCAAAAGTGCGTCTAGCATCAAACTCTCCGATTTGGGGGTTCTCCAGAAAATATACTCCTTTTAGTTAATAAAAATTAGGTATCGTATACAAGCTTAGAGAACATTTTGTTGTGTCTGATTATGTCTGATTGTGTTGATCTTGTTTTGTTTCGAGTGTCCGTTTTTCTTTTTTTTCTATAAGTTGCTTGATTTTCGTCAACCATCCATTAAAGTCTTAACTCCGTTGTGGTGAGAGAGTCAAGTCGTATCGTTAACAAATTAACAGAAGCGAATTTTTCGCTAAACACACACAGAAAGGGTAGATGATCATGGCAGATGAGAAACAGGTCGTAGAACAACAGGTTGTAGCGCCAACGGCGGAGTTTTCCGCGAATGCGCACGTGAAGTCAATGGAACAGTACCAGGAGATGTATGATCGTTCGATCTCAGATCCCGAGGGATTCTGGGGCGAGATTGCAGAGCAGTTTGTTTGGAAGGAAAAGTGGTCAAAGGTCCTCGACTACACATTTCAAGGAACTGTTGATGTTAAATGGTTTATTGATGGAAAAACGAATCTATCTGTTAACTGCCTTGATCGCCATCTAGAAGAACGCGGTGATAAGACTGCTATTATCTGGGAAGGCAATACTCCTGGCGAAGACTCCAAGCTCACTTATAACGAGCTATATGAAAAAGTATGTAAGTTTGCAAATGCCCTCAAGGCAGCTGGTGTTGAGAAAGGCGATCGTGTATGCCTTTATCTCCAGATGGTTCCTGAAGCAGCTATTGCATGTTTGGCATGTGCCCGTATCGGTGCAATTCACTCAGTTGTATTTGGGGCTTTCAGTCCGGATGCTCTGCGTGACCGTATCCAGGATTCAGAGTGCAAGATTCTGATTACTCAGGACACAGCACTGCGTGGACCTAAAGACACTATTCCAATGAAAACCAATGCGGACAAAGCACTGGCTCAATGCCCAAGCATCACAACCTGTTTTGTTGTTAAGCGCACCGGTATCGAAGTTCCTATGACTGAGGGACGCGATGTTTGGTACGAAGCTGCTGTGGCCGATGAATCATCTGAATGTGAGCCAGAATGGATGGATTCAGAAGATCCACTGTTTATCCTTTATACGTCTGGATCAACAGGCAAACCCAAAGGTGTTCTGCATACTACTGGCGGATACATGGTTTATGCCGCAACAACATTCAAGTATGTCTTTGATATCCATGAAAAGGATGTTTGGTGGTGCACAGCAGATATTGGCTGGATCACAGGTCACAGCTATATTGTATATGGTCCGCTGGCAACTGGCGCAACTTCGATTATGTTCGAAGGTGTACCGACATACCCGGATGCAGGACGCTTCTGGGATGTGTGCGACAAGCATAAAGTTACTCAGTTTTATACAGCTCCAACAGCTGTACGTGCGCTTATGCAGCAGGGCGAAGCTCCTATTGCCGCCCGTGACCTTTCGTCACTCAAGTTGCTTGGTAGTGTAGGCGAGCCTATCAATCCCAACGTTTGGAACTGGTACCGTGACAATGTTGGTCATGGAAAAACACCTGTTGTAGATACATGGTGGCAGACCGAGACCGGTGGAATCATGATTACACCATTGGCTGGAGCTCATGGCCTCAAGCCTGGTAGTGCTTCGCGTCCGTTCTTCGGCATTGATCCTGTTATCCTTGATGATGATGGAAAAGAAGTCGCTCAGGGCGAAAAGGGTAAGCTTTGCATCAGAAAGCCATGGCCGGGCATACTGCGTTCGCTATATGGTGACCATGATCGCTTCATCCAGACATACTTCGGCACATACAAGGGGTACTACTTCACTGGCGACGGATGCCGTATTGATGAAGATGGTGACTACTGGCTGCTTGGCCGTGTGGATGATGTTATCAACGTTTCAGGACATCGCATGGGTACTGCTGAAGTTGAAAGCGCGCTCGTGTCGCATCCTGCTGTGGCAGAAGCTGCTGTAGTTGGCTTCCCTCACGAGATCAAGGGTCAGGGCATCTACGCTTATGTCACGCTCAAAACGGGCAACGAGTACACTGATGAGCTTAAGGGCGTATTGGTTAAGCACGTGCGTACCGAAATTGGCCCCATTGCTGCACCGGATCAAATCCAGTGGGCACCATCACTACCGAAAACACGTTCAGGCAAAATCATGCGTCGAATTCTTCGCAAGGTTGCTGAAGGTGACGGAGATAAAATAGGCGACGTAAGCACACTTGCAGATCCGAGTGTTGTTGAAAATATCATCGCTGACTACACAACACTGATAGGTTAAGTTTACGCTGAAACAGTTATACCCGGCACAGTGAACGCTGTGTCGGGTATATTTCTAAGGAGAAATAAAAGTGTCAGAAGAAAAAGTAATGAACCGCTGGCTGGTTGTCGGTGGTGCAATTCTGATCCAGCTCTGTCTGGGTGCTATCTATGCGTGGAGTGTGTTTACGCCATCTTTGAAAGAGGCTGGGTGGACATCCGCTCAGACGCAGGCTGTCTTTTCTGCCGGTCTAGCCTCATTTGCAGTTGTTATGGTTATTGCTGGACGACTTATGCCTAAGGTCGGGCCGCGCGCGCTTGCCATTGCCGGTGGTGTTGTCCTCGGTGCCGGTTATATCGTTGGTGGGTTGACCTGCGGAGATACCCCGGATCCAACCAAGCTTCTGCTACTTATCGGTGTCGTGGGTGGCTCAGGTATTGGCCTCGGTTACGTGGTTCCGATTGCGGTGGGTATGCGCTGGTTCCCAGACAAGAAGGGCTTGGTTACTGGGCTTGCCGTTGCTGGATTCGGTTTTGGCGCTACGCTGTGGGTCAAGCTCGCGGGCAGTTGGGGGCACCTGATCGTCAACGTTGGTCTTGGAAAGACCTTCCTGATTTACGGTATCGTATTCCTGATCGCCGTGATCATTGGTGGACTGACGATGATTTTCCCGCCAGAAGGTTGGAAGCCCGAAGGGTGGGAGCCTGCTCCTGCAAAGGGTGGCACTGCCTCCGTGGATGATCTTGCGATCACCAGCGGTGATATGCTGAAGAACCCCAAGTACTTTATGATTCTCTTAACCTTCATGTTTGGTGCAAGCGCGGGTCTGATGAGTATTGGTCTGATGAAACTGTATCCGATGCAGGCGCTGATGGCATCGGGCATGGACAAGGCGGCGGCCAGTGCCGCAGCAGGTCTCGCTATGGCTGTATTCTTCTCTCTTGCAAATGGTGTTGGGCGTATTGCTTGGGGCGCGATCTGTGAGAAGCTAGGCGTGAAGACCTCGATTGTGGTGATGATGATTATCCAGGGAATCGTAGTTATAGCCTTTCAGAAGATGGCTGGAACTCCGATTCTGCTCTACGTTGGAGCAACACTCATTGGATTCAACTTTGGTGGCAATTTTGCCCTGTTCCCCATGATTACAGCGAACACGTTTGGTGCGAAGACGGTTGGCCAAAACTATGGTTGGGTTTTCCTGGCATACGGCGTCGGTGGTATTTTTGGTCCGATGTTAGGTGGTAAGCTGGGTGATTTGGACAATTTCCCATTGGCGTTTACGATCTGCGGTGTTCTTTGTCTTTTGGCTGCTGGTATCATCTCAATGGTGAAGCCGCCAAAGCACGCCTAACGGCGTCCAATATTGCTGATTTTCAGCGAGGGGCATCGGCTTTGGCCGGTGCCCCTTTTTGGTGGAATTCTCGCGTGACTTTTTTTTTGGTAGTGTTAGGTTTAGTGCATACCTTTCATGGATAATTTTTGGACTGAAAATATGCCAGATAGCACAGCACGAGATCTTATAACCTACACGTGGGATGACTATCGCACGTGGAATGACAGTGAGCGGCAGGAGTTGATCGACGGGGTGCCGCATGCGATGTTACCTGCTCTGCGTCATGAACAGATTGAGGTTGTCAAGGAGTCCCCGGCTATGCCGTATACGAGAGGTTCAAAATGAATGATTTGACCGCGAAGCGATGTGTTCTGATACACTCCCCGGTCCTTGATCAGGGAGGCTATCCCGAAGCGTGTCCATTTAATACATCCCGTGCTGGTAAGGCGCTGAGTACGATTGAATCGATGGCGCTGCTGTCGGGGGATGACCGGCGAGTGGAAGCGCCGCAGGCGCTGTCTGATGCAGAGTTGGGTACGTTTCACACGCCAGAGTATCTTGATGCGTTACGCCGCGCCGGGATGGGGGATTTGACCCCTGATGAGGCGCTTGCCGCTGGCCTTGGAACGCCGGACTGTCCGATCTTTAAGGATATGTATGACTACGTGGCGCTAGCTGCGGGAGCGACGGTGATAGGGGCTCGCATGATTATAGACGGCACCGCTGATATCGCCTTCAATCCCTCGGGAGGATTTCATCATGCCCAGTCCGGCAATGCTGCCGGATTCTGTTTTGTTAATGACATTGTGCTGGCCGCTCAGGAGTTCGTAAACGCAGGCAAGCGGGTACTTTTTCTGGATATTGACGTGCATCACTGTGATGGTGTTCAGGATACTTTTTTTGATTCACGTGATGTGATGACGGTTTCGTTGCACGAGGGTGGGAAGACTCTATTTCCGGGAACTGGATTCGAAGATGAAATTGGCGTTGGTCTTGGTAAGGGCTACTGCGTGAATGTTCCGCTTCCGGTGGGAACGTATGATGAAGCCTACGAACGTGTATTCAAATCGGCGGTGCTACCGTTGATTAGAGAGTATGCCCCTGATGTGATTATTTTGGAGCTGGGGATGGATGCATTGGCGGGTGACCCGCTGGCACATCTGCATTTGACGAATAATGTTCACGCCAATATCACCGAAACGCTGGTGGAGATGAACATTCCTATTCTCGCAACCGGGGGTGGGGGCTATAACGTGGAGAATACGGTTCGCGGGTGGGCCCTCTGCTGGAGTGTGCTGTGTGGCGACCATCAGGATTATCAGGATCTCATGATGGGGATGGGGGGCGTCATGCTGGGGAATACGGACTGGGTGGGCGGCCTAAGGGACCACTCGATGTTAGCACATGGTGGCGTCCGTGAAACCATTGATGCCGAGATTGAGCGCGTGACTAAAGCCCTTCAGTTAACCGTGTTTCCGTTGCACGGGTTGTAGGCTCAGACTTCTACGGGTTGCGATGCCATATAACCGGACTTATAATCATTGTCGCGATTGTGTCTCGCCCTATTGCTTGATAGAGTTGACTGATGAAAGTGGTGTTTGCAGAAAAACCATCGGTGGGTCGGGATATTGCGCGCTGTATTGGCAAAGGCCGAAAATGTGACGGCTGGATTGAAGGGGAGGGGTGGGCAGTCACATGGGCATATGGCCACCTTGTTCAACTCCAGAATCCCGATAGCTATGATCCTGCGCTCAAGCGCTGGTCTTTGGCTTCACTCCCAATTGTTCCAGATGAATTTGTACTGGAGCTCCGCTCTGGGGATGGTGTGGAAGCGCAGCTTCAGCGCGTCGTCGACCTTTTCACGAAGGCGGATGAAATCATTTGCGCAACAGATGCCGGGCGAGAAGGTGAGTTGATTTTTCGCTATGTGTTGAACTGGGCGGGGTGTGAAACCAAACCCGTGCGTCGGCTTTGGCTCAGTTCCATGACCGACGATGCAATCAAGCGCGGGTTCAAGGCGATGAAAGATGGTCATGATTATGACAATCTCTATCATGCTGCCCGTTGCAGGAGTGAGGCCGATTGGATTGTCGGTCTGAATGGAACCCGATTTTTCTCAGTGAAATATGGTCGGCGGGGTGAGCTTTGGAGTGTGGGGCGGGTACAGACGCCCGTATTGGCAATGATCGTGGGACGTGATCGCGAGATTGAGGCCTTCAACTCAAGTGACTACAACGAACTGCACACCCTCTATCGTCAGGTTGATTTCAAGCATGAGCTCGGAAGGATAGATAATGCTGAGGAAGCCGAGCGTTTACTCCAAAAGGTGACAGGGCATGAGTTGGAAATTAGCGACATCCAGCAACAGAAGAAACAGTTTCGCCCCCCGTTGCTTTATGATCTGACAGAGCTCCAACGTGATATGAATAAGCGCTGGGGAATGACGGCGAAGCAGACTCTGGCGGTTACGCAGAAGTTGTATGAGCGAAAGCATCTGACCTATCCGCGAACGGATAGTCGCTATTTGGATTCCGATACGGCCAAGACCGTGGCGTCAGTTCTGGAGCGGCTGCGGGCCTTGAAACCCTCTGCTATTGCGGCGTTGGATCTTGGTCAACTGCCGCTAACCGATCGGATTGTGAATGATGCCAAGGTGAGTGACCATCATGCCATTATTCCGACCGTTCAACCGCCATCCTCCCCCTTGGGCGGTGATGAGGGAAAGGTTTATGATGCTGTGTTGATGCGGTTTATAGCGACCTTTTATCCCTCCTGTATCAAAAGCGTGACGCGTGTATTTGCAACGGCGGCAGATGAGCCGTTTCGGGCCTCGGGGACCACGATCATAGAACTGGGCTGGCAGGGCTTGTTTCCCAAGATGATGGAGAAACCTTCGAAGAAAAAGTCGAAAGCGTCTGCTGGTGTGGGTGCAGATGATGGCCGTGATGAAGAAGGGGATGATCAAGTGTTACCGGCGTTTGTCAAAGGGGAGCATGGGCCGCATGATCCCTCGCTCAAGTTACTCAAGACAAAGCCCCCGAAGGCGTTCTCAGAGGCATCATTGCTGCAGATGATGGAGTCCGCTGGCAAGCTGGTTGATGATGAAACCCTGCAGGAGGCATTGAAGGAACACGGAATTGGCACTCCCGCCACCCGAGCTGCGATTATTGAGACGCTGCTGCAGCGAGGATATGTTGTGCGACGGCGTAAGACGCTTGTCAGTACAGATCATGGTCGCGAACTGATTGATATTGTGGCCGACGAACGGTTGAAGTCGCCAGAATTGACGGGAGAGTGGGAGGCTCAGCTTAAGCGAATTGAGCGTGGTGAGTATGATCCTAAGGCGTTCATGGAACAGGTGGTGGCGCATACGCGCCAGATTATTAGCCAGACGGCATTGGTGAAGCGGGTCCAGCGGTTTGGTTCGTGCCCGAGCTGCGAAGGCTCCGTGATTGAGGGGAAGCGTGGGTTTGGTTGTAGCCGTTGGCAGGCGGGTTGCACCTTCGTCATTTGGAAAGAGCTGTTTGGTCACAAGTTGAATCCTCAGGAACTTGAAGCCTTGCTGACAAAACGCAAGACTGAAGCCCCTGTCTTGTTGCAGGTAGAAGCGTCGATGCTTCGTTATGGCCGCTTGATGTTGAAATCGGATAACAGCGTTGATTGGGTACCGGTAGGTGTGCGAGAGAAAGTGCGTCAACGGGCACTGGTTGGTCAATGCCCCGTGTGTGGTAGTGATGTGATTGAGGGGGACAAGGGGTTTGGATGTGTGCGTTGGCGTCAAGGATGCCGCTTTGTAGTATGGAAGGTGATGGGGCAGCGACGGATTCCAGTGGCGATGGTGCGGACGTTGCTAAAAGATGGGGTTACTCCCTTTATTCAGAAATTTAAGAGGCGTGACGGAACGCGTTTCGATGCACGCTTGAAATTAGAGGATGGCGGTAAAGTGGGTTTTGATTTTACGCCCAATCCAAAGCCAGAGAAAGAGGACGAGACGCATGACGAAACGTGAGATTCTTCAATGCTTTGTGGATCAGCTTGCAGAAGAATTGGAGACAATTACTGCCGCTGCCAAAGGCTCTTTTGATACGGCGACCCATGAGGAACACCATGCCGAGGGGAAATATGACACTTTCAGTTTGGAAACTTCCTATCTTGCCCGTGGTCAAGCCAAGCGTGTTGAGGCGTTGACTGATGGCTTGGAGCGTCTTCAACAGCTGCCGTTAAAGGTATTCACAAAAACGTCACCGATTGTTCTCGGGGCATTGGTTCGAATGGAGGCAGCGGATGGAGAATGTCGTGCCGTGCTGTTGGGGCCATCGGCGGGAGGAGAAGAAATTCAGGTGGATGGTGAAGATATCATCATCGTGACCTCTGCATCCCCGCTAGGAAAATCCATTTTGGGGAAGCGCGTGGGGGATTCCTTTGAGATAAAGATAGGCTACTTGGCGCAACAATTTACGATCACATCGGTTGAGTAGTATGGAAAATAGTGAAAAAACAGAGATTTATACTGATGGAGCATGTTCACCAAACCCTGGAGCGGGGGGGTATGGTCTGATCATTGTGCAGAATAGTCGTAGAACCGAGTTGTCCGGGGGCTTCAGAAATACGACGAATAACCGTATGGAAATGATGGCGGCTCTCGTGGGCTTGCAGATGGTGGCAAAGGATGTGGATGTGGATGTCGTTGTCTACAGTGATTCACGGTATCTAGTGAATATGGTTAACGGGGGCTATGCTCGGAAGTGGCGCGCGAACGGATGGCGGCTTGCAAATCGACAGCCCGCCCTCAACTCTGATTTATGGGGAGAGCTGCTGGATCTGGCACACGATCGGGTAACCTTTGAATGGGTGCGTGGACACAACGAGCATCCCGAAAATGAGCAGTGTGATGCGATGGCCGTGGCCGCGAGATTAGAGTCCGATTTGCCACCAGATTTTGGATATGAACAATCTAGAGCTGCTGTTGTATCGGAACAGTTGAGTCTGTTTTGAAGAAATTCTCTCGCTTGCGGGCATCAGTAAAGTCCGAACAGTACTCGAAATAGACGAGTGATAGCGGACGTCGATTCTTCGTATGCGATACCCGTCCAGCCCTATGATCCTGCAATCGCTTTACCATGTCGCGACAGGAACCTTTGTAGAGGTAGTCTTTTTCGTTACTGCGTAAGACATATGCCGCAGGACGAGGCTTAACCGAACTGATAGCTTTGTCGAGCTCCATGTCTCTCTCAATGCTGTCCCAACAAAACCCTTAAATAGGCTGGTGCCCGGGGCGGGACTCGAACCCGCACGCCCTTGCGGACAACGGATTTTAAGTCCGTTGCGTCTGCCAATTCCGCCACCCGGGCAACATGCATAACTCGCCAATCATCAAGCCTTTACCGCCATCAACCCTCTTTTCGTCCGATTCGCCTTGTGGGTTAACGTGGTATTAACTTGATTAACACCCTCTTTTTCGGGCACTGTTAAGGGCAGATAAACACACCTAACAGCGCCAACAGAAAAGGGGGCGGGATGAAGACTACCAAAACGGCGAAGACTGGCAAGCAAAAGCGAGGGCAGCGCGGGGGCGGTTATCTTTACAAGCGCGGCGGGGCGTATTGGATAGACTACAAAGTCGAGGGCAAGCGAGTACGGGAAGCGCTTAGAGACTCCGACGACAAGCCGATCACGACACAGAAAGAAGCCGAATCAGAGCGCAAGCGCATTGTTGCCCCATACCTTGCACAAGACAAAGCCGAAGCAGAGCGGCAAATCTTGGCACGCCTACAGAATGCCGAAGTTGAAGCGCAACAAGCGACCGAAGCCGCCCGCGATGTTCTCAAGCTCTCCCAAGCTTGGGACGTCTATACCGCAAGCACGCTTCGCCCGGACTCGGGGCCGCGAACCCTCAAGGATTACGCGGGCTATTGGGGGCGCTTCGCCAACTGGGCCGAAGGTTCAAAAGGGTTGCACAGCGTGGAGAGCATCACCAAACAAACCGCGAAGGAATACGCCCAAGAATTTGCGGCGGGGCGCTCTGCGAACACCTACAATAAACACACGGCATTCTTGCGTCTTTTCTTTTCCGTCATGGTTGAAGACGAACACGCGACGGAAAACCCGTTCAAAGGAGTGCGTGCCCGTAATCTGGAAACACATAGCCGCCGCGAACTCACAATCGACGAGTTGCGCGTGATACTCGAAAGCGCAAACGGTGAGCTTGCCTTGCTGCTTGGCATCGGCACCTTTACCGGATTGCGGCTGGGGGATTGCGCAACCCTTCAATGGGGTGAAGTTGATCTTACCCGGCACACCATAAGGCGCGTGCCCAACAAATCACGCGGGCGCAAAGAAGACCCTGCCCCGGTATTGGTGGGCATACCGACCGCGCTACACGATCGGCTTTCGGTAACACCGCTAAAACAGCGCACCGGGCCTGTATGCCCAAAGATGGCAGAACTATACGCGACCCCAAACAAGCGCCCCGTAATTACCCGAGAGATTCAAGCGCATTTCATTGAGTGCGGTATAGACATACATGCACCAAACACAGGGGAGCGCATAAAGCGAAACGCAGACGGCACCCCAGATCGCGACGAAGCCGGGCAAGTGAATACCGCCCGGCAGGATGCGCGCGCCGTGGTAGAGGTTGGCTTCCATAGCCTGCGGCATACCTATGTCAGCTTGCACGCTGAACGGGGCACCCCTCAAGCGGTCATTCAGGCGCTTGTAGGGCATGGCAACCCGGCAATGACCCGACACTATACCCACATAAGCGAAAGGGCCGCAGTTGATGCTTCAAACGTATTGCCAGCGATTACAGGGGAAGCGCGAGCCGAAGTACGCGAACCGATACCAAATTGGGCCGTGGAATTGATCGAAACACTAACACCGAAGAACGCAAACAAGATGCGCAAAGAACTTCTGAAAGGGGGTGCGGCATGATCGACGTCAGCGAAGAACGATTGAAGGAGCTCACGGCGTACGCGCAATACATTCATGAGCAAGGAATTGAAAGCGAGCTCAAGCGTGAAGGCACTGAATTGGAGAGCAGTGACAAGCCCATGGTTAGGATCACGGCGGAGGAAGCGAACCTTCGTATTTCTAAAATGAATAAAATCAATCGGATATTCGGTCCTAAAACCCCTGATGAAGAGAAAGTGTTTGCACATATTCTTAGGAGCCTTGAACATGACTATGGCAATGAGATGCGCAAGGAAAGAGCGAAACTAGAGCGGAAGGAAGACGACCGCGTTCAACACTTTGTTCAACACCTTGCCGAGATTGCCCCCCTCGGAGGCAAGGCGACAGCGCACTACACCGACGAGGAAGTCACGCGTGCCTTTACAGACTTCAAACAACGAAACAGCAAAAAGAGCGCATGGGATGCAGCAAACGCGCTCATACGAGAAGGCAAGCCCCTGTCGCGATATAAGAAAGTAACAGGCCCTTGGAATCGGATCAAACGCATTGCGAAATCACAAAGCGGGGTCACGCTAGAAGAGTGGTTTGACGAGTTGTAATTTTCACTACACACGCCGACGGCAGACCAAATGACTCCATAGCGCGACGTGTGATTAACTGTTTCCAACGATACGGACGAACCCGCCAAATACGGCGCGGCATGTATCGGAAGGGGGCAGTTGATGAAACAAGCGACACTGACAACGGTTCGAGCTATCCTACAAGCAGACTCGGAAACCACCGACGAACAGACCGCCGCAATTCTGGCGGCATGCAGTCGTAAGCAAACCCACCGCCGCCTCGGCACCAAACACGACGCCAGCAGAATTCTAGGGCTACACCCGGAAAGCATCAAACGGTACGCCCGGCGCGGATTGCTTCACCCAATCAAGATCACCGCACGGCGCGTTAGATATGATCTTGATGAGTGCGAACACCTAGCCAACTTTGGCGCTGAATGCGTGGAGGTGTAACCGTGACCGCCCCACAGCGCCAGAACGACTCCCCCCGCCCTGCCGCTGAAAGCGTCGCTGGCGCTGCGTCTGATGCGTGCGGTGCGGGGGCTCCTATCCCGATCCCCCCTGACAGGGCCGAGCGGCAACACGGCATGATTAGGGAAATTACAATGCTCACGAGAGGTGGTCTGACCGTTACGACATACCTGGCCAACCGTAGATCGAAGATTCACTTTGACAGCGTGAATGTCGGTTGCGGCTGGGCGGTGGCGAACATAGGCCTTGCTAGGACGCTCGATCCCGACCTGGTGACGTGCAAGCGGTGTCTATGCCGAATGAAACGACACCCCGAAATCACCGAATGTGAAGCGGTATTGCCATCGAAAGCAAAGGTGACGATATGACAGACAGCTCTACAGCGCCAAAACGGTTGGCAGCCGGTGAAGTTGCGCGGCGTATGAATTGCATCACGGCTGCGGGGGATGCGGTGAAGCCGGTCGAGTCGCCTCCTGTTCTGGCTGCGTTCGTAGCCGACGCCATAGCAACAACGGGCGGCGGGGAAGCCGGTCTCATTCCAGAACTCGACTACGTCGGGGTATGGCTTGCAACGGAACCACCGCCCCCGGATCCAGTGTTAACCGACACTCTCGACATCGGGGACAAGTGCGTCATCATCGGCCCCAGCAAGGCGCGAAAGAGCTTCTTTGCACTTCAGCTCTCTATGAGTCTGGCAGCGGGGCTCGACTTTTTGTCATGGCACGTCATCAAACCGCGTCGCGTGCTCGCGGTTCAACTGGAAATTCAAAAGAATCACTACTGGCGACGGGTCAATGCAATGGCAAAGGCGCTGGGAATAGACCGTCAGACCTTTCTAAGCCATGGCGACACGCTAGCGGTCATGAACTGTAGGGGTGTCACCATGATGGTTGACGGCATTATGCAAAGGGCACTCGAGCATCGTGCCGATGTCATTCTAATAGATCCGCTCTACAAGCTCAACACGGGCAATGAGAACGACGCACAAGAAATGGCTATGCTGCTTGCATCGTTCGATCGTTTGGCTCAAAAGACAGGCGCGGCGGTCGTCTACGTCCACCATGACGCTAAGGGGCACGCCGGAGAGAGAAACCACATCGACCGGGGGAGCGGGTCCGGTGTCATCGCGAGGGACTACGACACCGGAATCACGATTACACCGCACAGCGTTGACGAGAACGCGCGTGTCATAGCAGTGGCAACGCGAAACTACAAACCGCAAGAACCATTCGTCGCTAGGGTTGGCGATGATAACTGTTTCACCATTGCCGATGATTTGGTTGCAACCGTTGCCGACGCGAGATCACGAAAAAGCAGGGGCCCTGCTAATTCCGAGATGGTAGAGGCGGCCGTTGATATTGTGAGACATGCACCGATGACGGTTACCGAATGCCAGTCTCGCATAGCTGACAAGTTCGGAATTGGCCAACACAAGGCGCGGACCATTTGCAAGCTGCTTCAAGAGCGCACCGAAGTCGAGGCGGCAAAGGAAGGTTTTGCACGCGGAGCTACGATAATCGGGCTTGTTGGCATCGCTCAAAAAGAAGCGGATAGACGAACTAAAGAGCATGCCGAGAAGCGTCAACAGAAGCTTGGAATATGATTGCTAACATTTCAGACCTTACAGAGTTTACATACCTTACAACTGCGAACTCTGCAATCCCTGTAATATCAGTGAATTCCCGACTTTACACGTGCCCTTATAAAGGGGGGCACGTGTAAGGTCGGGATTCACAGACGGATATTACAGCCCCAGCGGACAAAACAACCCATGAACTCCATAATGCTACAGCGTTTTAGCGACGCCCTTAGAACGATCCCAAGACCAGGAGGAGCGGGTTGCCACTCGGCCCTTTTGGGAGTGGCGAATCTTGGCGTGCTGGCTGGCCTTCAGGACTACGACATTCAAGCCAGTATCCGTGCATCAATTCCAGCAGGAACGCGAACCGTCCCAGATGGTGAAATACGGGATGCTATCACTAGGTCTAGACACGACACCGAACCACTAACAGGTTCGACCACGTTTAAGACCCGAGTACCACAAATACCCCCATCACGCCAAAAATTCACTGAAGCCGAAACCGTCGATTGGAGCGCATACCGTGACGCCCTTATTGCGAGATCAGACGGAGCGGAAGACGTTGACCTTTGGGAGCTATCAGCGGTCAAACCTGACTGGGAGCCCGGATACATGGATGCAGTAGCTCTGATCGACGCGCTATACGCTCCTGAAGACCTCCTATTCGCTGGAGACGACCAGACACCAGGAGAAGTCGGGCGAACCATCAAGCCAGCTGGAGAGTGGTCGCATATCATTAAGCAGCGCGGTGCCGTCATATCGCCAAAGTTCATAGCCAACCCGCTTTCCGGATCTTTGGCCACAAAAGCGAACGGGGACGGCGTAACGCTACGCGGGGACGGTTGCGTCAGCGTTCACCGTTTCGCGCTTGTCGAGTTCGACGAACTACCAGAGGCGAAACAGCTTGCGTTCTGGCATAGCATCATCACGTCGGAACTCTTCCCGGTGTCCGCTCTCTACACCAGCGGCGGGAAGTCCGTTCATGCACTCTTGCGGGTGGACCTGCCAAACGTCGAAGCGTGGAACCGAGATGTTAAGCGCGGCCTATACGGGGCTGACGGAGTGCTGACGGCGTGCGGTGCTGACAAGGCATGCTGCAACCCGGCACGGCTCACTCGGTTGCCTGGGCACTTCAGGAACGGCAACTGTCAGCGGTTGCTATATTTGAATCCAACTATAGGAAGTAACGCATGACGGACACGACGCAGGGCTTGACCATTATCCGTTAAGTGTTTTTCTGTTATCCCTCACGCGCGTACGCGCGAGGACGTCCCTCGGGGGGTAACCCCTGCCCTCTCAGACGCACTCGTCGCAACATATTCTATTCCCACCAGTCAAATAACCATGCACAACGAGCGCACCAATGGCTCGTGCGACTCTCGCCTGGTCCTTCTTTCGACGTCTGGCAAAGATGCCTGCGTTTCCTGTATCGTCAAACACGTTAATCACGATCCACTTCCCTACGGCGTCGCTCGCTATGAACTCTTGGGGATGCCCATGATTGAGAAGACAACCAAGCCTCGAATATCTACTATCTGCTTACACCTAAGATGCAACTCATTCCTTGTAGTCACAGTGTCCGCCCTGTGTTCCGTCCCGTGATAGCAGCTGGCCAGGCGGCGGGACTTGCCGCTTTTCGGGAGCTACACGAGGCCCGTGCAATTCAATTACTGCTTCTCAATCTTTGTCATTCTTGCGCCATAAATTATCCATGTTCGCCCCGTCCACTTGTCCATTCTGTAAATGCGGCTGATTTGCTCCTTCCCGAAGACGATGAGGGACAATACCCTATGAGCAACAATTCAGATCTGTAGTAATAGGTGCAACATGAAAAGAATATGGATTCCACAAGCTATCGTGACGCCAATGCTTTTTGGGGCACTCATCCCTGAAAATCCATACGGTTACTACCTACTCCTGCGCTATGTGTGCTGTGTAGCATTCACTTATTTGACCATACAGGCATTTATCAGAAAAAAGCAAACTTGGATCTGGATTCTTGGTGCAACTGCGATTCTCTATAATCCGCTGATTCGCATTCACCTCACCCGAGAGACTTGGTTGGTAGTCAACCTCATCACAATTGGCATTGCTTGGTGTTCATGCTTTTTCATGAAGACGGGGAATGAGGCGTGATTACGGCAGGTCTCCGTTTGGACTCTCATAATACGCAATGTGCGTGGCGGAATGCCGAGCAGTTCTGCGACGCGCCCTTGCGTTCGCGGGCTGACGCATCCGTGTGGCGGATAAATAGCATCTCAGTGTACCCACATCCGGCTTTGCACATCACTTTATTGCTGCTAACCTCTATACCCGAAATCAAGACGTCTGAACGATCGCTATACACAGGGAAGAGTCTATGACAACACCAACCAGCACTACAGTTCGAGCTACCGCTCTAAAACTGATGGCGATTGTAACGTTTGCCACGCTCGGTTTTGTTTACTTTCTGATTCCTCTCTTTATCGAATTGCATATTTCACTGTTCGGCGAAGAAACGGAAGCATCGGTTATCAGGGCCGAGAGGCTAGAAGGAGAAGACGATGACGGCAGACCAACGAGTTCCGACCTCATCAACTACAAATTCAGAACCAAAGATGGCTATATCTTTGCTGGCGTGAAAAAAGTCAACTCCTCTGCTGCTATAATTAGATACCCAAACACTTCTGGAAGGTATCCCAAGGCTCATGTTGAATACGTTCGTTCCCGTCCGCAATGGCATCGTCTAAAAGACTCGGGTTACAAGTGGTTCGGTCCGTCAGGCTCCACTCTGTGGATTCTCATTAGATTTGCCATAGCATCAGTGTTGGTGCTTTTCGCATTCTTGTACGCATTTGATCGTCTAAATAGGACTCTAAGAGAATGACAGAATGAATGGATACGTACTTCTCAAGATCTCGCTTCGCTCAAACAGGCGACCATCCAGCAAAACCGCATCTTGCTGCCCCCGGACGTGTACACGCAACCTGCTTGAAGCCAGGTTCCGCGCCACGTCCTACCGTATTCTGCAATGGCAAAGCCCAAACGGCAACCAACCGTATCCCCATGCTCGCTACGCATCGCTGCCATTTACGCAACCCCGCACCTGTCACGGTTCTTGCTTGAAGCCAAGAACCCCGCCAAGTGCTTGCGTATCCCGAAACATCTCAAGCCCATTCTGCAACCCAGCGTAGGCGTATCCTGCACGCAAACCATATATCTACAGACAAAGCCCATCCTGCAACCCACGTTACCGGGCTATGTCATGCCGCATGCGGAGCAGGGGAGCATGCGGCACGCCAAGCCCTCGCGTATCTTCCGCGCCACCCGTATCACTTAGCACCAGCATATACCACGCAACCAATACCCCCGCGTCGTCATGCCGACTGCGGGAGAAAAAAGCAGCCGTCACGCCAACGCCCCAATGCGGAAAGGCTCACGGTCAACTGGAGGATGCTGCATCTTGTCGCGACCGCTACGCATCGAGCCAAGACACATCCCCGCCATCTCACCGTTCACCTTGATCATGTCACACCTGTACCCCGCAGCAGCACGCGGTTGACCTCAACGCCTCAAGGCTACGCCTTCAACCCTTGCCGCTAACGCGACCGGACAACCACACACAAACTGCCCCCCCGACGAGGAATGCCTCCGGCGGCAGAAGAGACACGCGGCAGGCGGTGTCGACTCATGTGCTATCGCATCCCGACGAATGTCGGGACAGTTTCCCCCGCCTTGGTTTCCCCCCCCGGACCCCCCTTTCCGAGGCACCCCCTTCCTAAAAGGAAATCAACCGGGGGGGAAACCCATCCCGGCTACGCCGCTGCTTCGCAGGGGGGACACAGCACGGCTCTCGTTTTTTTATAGTGTCGCCGCCCTGCACAGAAAACGCATCCCAGCCGCCATCGAATACCATGGCACCGGAACACGTTCCCTGCTTGGGTGGCCGACACCACTCTGCCGCTCTACCAATCCCCCCACCCCCCCCATGGAGCCAACAACATTCAAACCGTTCTACGAACTCACCTTTGAATGTTGCCGTCTCTGCTTTGGGGGGCAACGTCGGTCAGCGACCGGCTTGTTGCACTGCACACGGTTGCCGACACTCCAAGGAATGCCTCCGGCGGTAACGAATACGAAACCATGCCCACCACCACCCTCAAGACCCCGCCGGATAGATCGTGCGGAAATCCCATGCCCCCCCCCCATTACCGCACGAACAATGCGGCCCCCAGGGAGGCGGCCAACTGCCGCCATCGTCAGCCGTTACTGTGGGGATGCGTGCCCCGTCCCCCTCTACGCAGCCCCGCAGTCCCGTCTGCCGCTGTCATCATCTCGCCGCCCTTTAAGTCGAAGATCCCGACGAACGTCGGGAAGCAGCCCACCACCACCCTTGGAA
>CAZNWT010000029.1:0-43153 GCA_964576795.1 uncultured Victivallales bacterium | reverse complement strand
CCGGGTCCGACGCTGGGGAGTTGGTCAATATCTCCCACCAGAACGAGGTGTGCCGTGGGGGGGAGGGCTGCAAGTACGTCCCGCATGAGTTTAATGTCGATCATTGAGACTTCGTCTAGAATGACAACATGGGCTGGAAGTGGGTTTTCGGCATCAAAATCGAAGTGCCCTGTACGGGGCTGGAATTTCAACAAACGATGGATGGTTTTGGCTTCGTGGTGTGTAGCCTCTTCCATGCGTTTGGCGGCTCGCCCCGTTGGTGCGGCAAGGCAAACGGTAAGCTTTCGAGCGCAAAAAACTTCTACAAGTGCACGAATGATGGTGGTTTTTCCTACGCCGGGCCCCCCCGTAATGACAGATACTTTCTCAGTGAGAGATGTAGCCAGTGCCTCATTTTGGCTGGGTGCAAAACTGATTTTAATGCGTTCTGCTGCCCAGGAAATTGCCTTATTGGCCGCAATGGGACGGAACCCATGTCCAGTATCCATGAGTTGTCCAAGCTGTTTTGCAACAAGGACTTCGGCATAGTATATCTCTGTGAGATAGATGCGATCCTCTTCTTTGACGAGTCGTTTGGCGTCGACTTCAAATTGGAGACCGCCCGTCAGCATTTCCACGGGGATTTCCAGCAGCGCTTCGGCGTGTAGAAGTAGCTCGGCTTCAGTGCAGTAGCAGTGGCCGTCATCGTTCAGCGTTTGAAGAATATGGATTAGGCCTGCACGGGCGCGAACCTCTGACTGGGACGGAATGCCGAGACTCATGGCTACGCTGTCCGCCGTTTTGAAGCCGATGCCCCAAATGTCGGTGCAGAGTTGGTACGGATTGTTTCGGATGATGGCAATCGCTTCTGAACCGTAGAAACGATAGATTCGGGAGGATTGGGCCGTCCCGATACCATGGCCTTGAAGAAAGATCATGATATCGCGGACTCCCTTTTGCTCGTTCCACGATTCCTTGATTCGCGTGCGGCGAACCTTGCCGATCCCCTCAACTTCCTCGAGTCGCTTGGATTCCTTTTCGATGATGCGTAACGTTTCTTCGCCAAACTGTTTGACAAGGCGCCCGGCAATTTCTTTGCCAATGCCACGAATCATACCGCTGGCGAGGTAGCGCTCAATGCCGCGTGCGGATGTGGGGGCAATGCAGGTGATATTCTCGGCCGAGAATTGATACCCGTACTGTTTGTCGCGAACCCATTCGCCATCGGCTTTGACGTTTTCTCCAACCCACATGGCAGAGCAGGTGCCCACAAGTGTCGCGGGATCGGCTTGACCGTCTACTTTAACCCGGCAGATGGTGTAGCCGCTTTCCTCATTTCGAAACACGATGTTTTCAATCGTACCACTGAATTCATTCGATTCCGGGTCGGTGGGTTTTGTTGCTGGTGGCGGCTTGGGGCGAGGTTTTTTCCAGTTGCTGCTCATAATTCATTCGGCTGGGGAGTTTTTAACTACGAAACACGCGAAAGGGGCGAAAGAATTTCTTTCCTAGTGTGAGAACGCTGGTTGAGAAACCGCTCATTTTTGATTTTAGGATAGTGTCCAAAGTTGATCAGTAGTCCAAGTTCCATTCCGGTGGCCTTGAGGTAGTTGATGATTTGGGCTCTGTGTTCATCAGCAATACGCTTTACGGCCTTAATCTCGATGATAATTTTGCCGAAGCAGATGAAATCTGGCTGGTAGGTCTGAGTGAGGTCATGATCCTTGTACTTGAGAGCAAGTTTGGGTTGCTCGGAAAACGGGATGTTCTGCGTCGAAAATTCAATACCTAGGCACTCCTGATATACGGCTTCAAGAAAACCATTCCCCTTCTCCTTGTACACCTCAAAACAGGCCCCGATAATCTTGTAGCTCTCTTCTTTGAATAGAATCTCCATTTCTATTCCCTTTCCCTTTTCGTTTCTTTCGCGTGTTTCGTAGTAGTCTCTTTTCACAGGCTTTGGAGCATCAGAGCGGCATACAAGAATCCGGAGCGGAATTGTTCGATTGAGAAGGATTCGTTGGGGGCGTGGATGTGGTCTTCTTCGTGACCAAAGCCTACCAGTAGTGGTTCTGCTCCAGAAACTTGGGACAGTCCGGTTACGATGGGGATAGACGCGCCCTCCCATAGAAATGCTACGGGGCCGGAATCTAAGGTTTCTAGAGCGGATTGTGCTTTTTGAACGAGGGGTGATTCGGGTGCCAGTCTAAAACCCGGACCTCCAATGCCTTGGTCTGAAATTGTCAGCAGCATCCCTTTTGGTGTGTGTTGGTAAAGGTGGGTTGTGATGGCTTCAAGGATGGCTTGTGGATCTTGGTTGGGCACGAGTCGTGCCGAAAGTTTGGCTATGGCTCGCGATGGGATTACGGTTTTCATTCCTGCTCCACCATAACCTGAATGCACGCCATTAATATCAAGGCTGGGAAGGAAGCCAACGCGCTCTGTGGGATTTACTCCATCTTGTCCCCCTTCGGCGGTTGTGCCCACTTGTTGTTTGTATTGGTCGGCATCAAAGGGCGTTGCGGCTGCCCGCTCTAGTTCTGCGGCTGTTGGTGCGAGAACGCCATCGTAAATCCCTTTAACAGCAATACTTCCATCGTCATTAAAGAGTCCGTTAAGCAGTTCTGCGATGCCTTGAGCCGGGTTGGGGGCTAGGCCTCCGTGAATGCCAGAGTGTAGATCGTGATCCGGTCCTTCGATTTCGACTGTTAGGTGTGCAATCCCCCGCAGGCCCATCACAATCGTGGGGTTTCCGGTTCGTACGGTTGCTGTATCGTGGACCATGAGAATGTCGGCTTGAAGGCGCTCTTTCCAAGTCTCCATGCATTCGTGAAGACCTGCACTCCCGTACTCTTCTTCGCCTTCAATGATGATCTTTACGGTTGAATCTAGTGCATCGCGTTGGATGAGAGTCTCAAGAGCCTTAAGGGTATAGAATACTTGCCCTTTGTTGTCTTGAGCCCCGCGAGCATAGAGACGGTTGCCACGAAGTGTTGGTGCAAATGGAGGGGTTTTCCATGCGTTTTCGGGGTCAATCGGCTGCACGTCGTAGTGGCCGTAGAAAAGAACCGTTGGTTTGTCAGGGGAGCCTTTGCGTTCAGCAAAAACAACCGGTTTTGTTGTGGTCTCCAGCAGTTCTGATTCGAAGCCGATTGTTTGAAGGTGCTCTACAAGCCATTCGGCGCAGTCTTGGCAATTGCGGTTGTAGAGTGGATCGGCGCTGATGCTTGGAAACTTCAAGAACGTCTGCCACTCCTTGACAATACGCTTCTGTTCGCGTGCAAAGATTGATTCAAGTTCCGTTTTGTTCATGGCTACAGCCTAGCAGACTCTAGGAGAGGGGAGAAACTAAGAAACACAGGAATGGTCAAAATATGTAAGCTGCTGGATCTGTCCGGGCGGGGGCGCCCCAGCTCCATTATTTCAGAATAGGTTGGTTAGCTGAAATGGAGGTGTCCCTCCCTCGGGGCGCAACTTGTTGCTCTTTCTGTCTTGCTCAGCCCCTTAGGTTCGAGGCATGCTCTTCTCACTATGAAAACATCAGATAATAGCTGTGCAGATCGTCCTGATTGGGATACGTATTTTATGAACATCGCGCATGTCGTTAAGGCGCGTGGAAACTGTTTGCGTCGCAAGGTTGCCGCAGTGATTGTGAGGGATCGGCGACTGATCTCGACGGGCTATAATGGAACCCCGCGCGGGGTGAAGAACTGCTATGAGGGTGGCTGTGCACGCTGTGCCAGTGATACGCCGTCCGGCTCTGATTTGGGTGAGTGTATTTGTTCGCATGCCGAGGAGAATGCCATCACGCAGGCGGCCTATCACGGCACGTCGATTCGAGATGGCATTATGTATGTGACGATCAGTCCCTGTCTGATGTGTGCGAAGATGATCATCAACGCAGGTATTATCGAAGTTGTCTATGATGGCGACTACAAGTTTACCGAACAGACCAAGGCTCTGCTTGATGAAGCAGGGGTAATCTGCCGTAAGTTTCAGAGAAGGGATGAGGGCTGAAACTTGAAAGCTGAAATGGGTGCCACACGTTCTGTGGCTTGCGTTTGATGATGCCGGCAATTGCAAAAATTCTGATTGTGTTTGTGTCGATGCTTGCCCTGACGCGGTTGAAGATTCAACTGGGTTTGGCCCTTGTGCTCGGCGGAGTGGCGCTGAATTTCTGGGCTGGCATGCCGTTTCTTGTGACACTCGCAAATCTTGGACATGCCCTCACATCTTCTGAAGTTTGGCTGCTCATGGCGATCACCACGCTGATTATCGAGTTGGGGCGCTTTATGACTGAAAAGCGCAATGCGGATGAGATTATTGCGGCGACCATGCGCTGGGGAGGGCGACATGGTCGCGCAGCTTCGTTAATGGCTTTGCCTGCAGTGATTGGCTTGATTCCGATGCCGGGGGGTGCGCTTTTTTCTGCGCCTTTTGTTGAAAAAGCAGGCGACCGTGATGGAAGTGATCCCGAGTGGATGTCTGCTGTGAACTACTGGTTTCGTCATGTCTGGGAGTATTGGTGGCCCATGTATCCTGGCGTTATCGTGGCGATGGCAATCTTTAAGATGGATGCCCGCGCCTTCATTGCTGCGCAGTTTCTCTACTCTCCTGTTGCGGTGGGTGCAGGGTATTTCTTTTTGATACATCCGCATCTCCAACGTCTCATGGATGCGCATGGCGGCGATTCTGTGCATAGTCGGCGGGCGTGGTTTGTGGCGGTGCCGTTGATTGTGACGCTGTCGTCGCTTTTTGTTTTGCCCCCGCTGCTGAAGCCGCTACTCCCGCATGGCTTTCAGGAGTCGGTACGCATGCTCTCGCTTCTGGTTGGGCTTGTGTTTGCGGTGGGCATTGTTTTTTTTGATGAAGTCCGGCAGTCGGGCTCGTTGCTTCCGCGCACGATGTTTTCAAGCTTGGTGCGCTGGAAGGGGCTTAACGTTTTGGCATCACTTTGTGGTGTTCTTGTCTTTAAAGTGATGCTAGATACCTCAGGATTGCTCCCCCTTGCCAGTAAAGATCTCGTTATGAGCGGAATTCCCATTGTCGTCGCCGTTGCAGCTTTGCCGTTTTTGGCGGGTATTGTGACAGGCCTTGCTCTTGGGTTTGCGGGGACGGCATTTCCTCTTGTGGTGGGATTGATGGGTGCTGAAGGCTCTGATCTCACCCCCATGGCAACTCTCGTTTTGGCGTACGGGTTTGGCTATATGGGGATGATGCTCTCACCTGTGCATCTCTGTTTACTGGTGACCAAGGATTACTTTGAGGCCCCGATGCAGAAGGTCTACTGGCGGGTATTGCCATGTGTGTTGTGCGTGTTGGTCTATTGCATTATGGCGCATACGGTGTTGGCTATGCTTGGGTTGTAGAGGGGGGAAGGGCTGAGGGTTAAAACCTGAAACCTGAAGTCAAGGCGGAACTTGCTTGGAAAGCCCGCCCTGCCTGATGTTCCGGCGTTCGCTGAGCGCGCAGTTGCGAGGTACACCCTGCGCTACATGTTTATGAATGCGGCCAAGGATTCTGTGAAGCCAGGGCGTGCAATGCCCTTTTCGCAGATGATGGCTGTGATGAGTTTTGCAGGGGTGACGTCGAATGCGGGGGAGTAGACTTTTATTCCTACAGGTGCCGTGCGTTTTCCAAAGCCTTCGGTGATTTCATCTGCTGCACGTTCTTCAATGGGGATGTCATTTCCGGTTGGGCAGTCATAGTCAATTGTTGACGTTGGGGCTAGGACGTAGAAGGGGATGTCGTGTGATTTGGCAGCCAGCGCCACGCTATAGGTGCCTATTTTGTTGGCAACATCACCGTTGGCGGCAATACGATCGGAGCCTACCATAATGGCGTTGATGCGGCCTTCCTTCATGACCTGTGCTGCCATGTTATCGCAGATCACGGTGACGTCGATTCCGGCCTGATTGAGTTCCCACGCGGTGAGTCGCGATCCTTGAAGTAGTGGCCGTGTCTCGTCGGCATAGACGGCGATGCGTTTGCCCTGTTTGGTTGCAGTGTAGATTGGGGCAAGTGCGGTTCCGTATTCTGCTGTTGCGAGCCCCCCCGCATTGCAGTGCGTGAGGACGGTGTCCCCATCCTCCAGTAGGCAGGCTCCGTGTTGACCAATTGCATGGCACATGGCTGCGTCTTCGTCGCGGATCAGCATGGCCTCTTGCACTAGGCGATTTTTTAAGTCAGCCGCCGTCATGGTTTGACTCTTTTGCGCTACTGTATGCATTCGATCCAGTGCCCAGAAGAGATTCACCGCCGTCGGTCGCGAAGTGGCAAGATAGTCCGAGGCGGTCTGGATCTCGGCGATCAGAGCCTCTCCTTCGGCTGAGCTATTTTGTGCAGCTGCAGCAACGCCCATTGCGGCGGCAATGCCAATGGCGGGGGCCCCGCGTACTTGAAGCGTTTTGATAGCGTCCCAGATGAGGTCAATGTTGTCGGTGTCTATATATTCCAGCGACAATGGTAACTGCGTCTGATTAATGAGACGAACGTGTCCTGGGATAAGGCTATGGTCCGTATCGGAAATCCATTCAATTGTACGGGGGATGTTCATGGTCAAGTGCCTCCTATAGCGGTGTCATATCATAACTGAGATAAAAGATACTCAGGTTGATGCCATTGAAAAGAGCATGCATGGTGATGGGAACCAGAATGGATCCAGAGTGAATGTAGGCAAGACTGCACCCGACGGCGACTACAAAGAGTGGAGCCAGGGCGGGAAGATGCGCATGGATAAGGGCAAAAAGAAGCGATACTCCGATGATGGCACCTGCTGGTGAGGTGTATTTGGCTGCCAGGGGGAGTGCAATGCCTCGAAATACCATCTCTTCGACCAGTGGCGCAAGGGCTACGGCCAAGCCCATCATATAGACGCTAAACCAGAGTGGTGCCTCGGGGTCAGCAAAGCTTTTGAGAATATCTTGAGATTCAACAGCGATGCCAAAATATTGAAGCACAAAACTGGACAGCAGCGCACTGATGATGACGGGAGGTATCAGTGCAATATAGAACAATGCACCCTTTTTGAGGTCGTGTGTGACTGATATTTGTGTGCCGAAAAAGCACTCTTGAATGGTGCGCTTGTTCCGCCGTCGAAGATACTCGATAGTGGCAATGGCCGTGCCTTGCACAAGCAAGGTTTCGCCTAGCACAAGGAATCGCTCGCCCGCGTGAGATAGCACGATGCCGCATTGGTTGAGAATCTGGCTCACTAGCATCATGGCTGCGAGCACGGTTCCTACCACCAGCAGGAGGGTAATGGAATCGTTGCCGCTCCATGGCCTCATGCGTAGGCGCTGGCACTTGTCATTCCAGGTCTTCTCTTGCCTGAAAAGGCCCGAAAGGAGGTGTGCGTCAATCAGGGTGCCTGCTATGAAAATTGCGGCCAATAGAATCCCGGCGATGATTGCAGATAACGTAATGTCGTCGGGAGAGAGCGTTGCCATCGGATTGCTTACGCTGCCGGTGGGCTGGCGTACTTCTCTTTGATTACATAGATCGGCTTATCTTGGGATTCGTGGTATGTGCGAATCTGAATCTCAGCAAGCAGTCCCATGCTGATGAACTGCAAGAAGAAGAGCACCAGCATGAAGGGGGTAATGACCCACATCGGGCGCTTGGACATGGAAACAAGTTCGGCGGCAATGGGTCCGTGCCCAAAAAAGTAGGCAATGTTGCCTCCGATAAGCGTAGCCAGAATCAGTAATCCGGGAATGCCGAAGAATGCCCCAACTTTTCCGAACATCTGGATGGGGTGTGTGCTGTAGCGTAGCAGGAATTTGACTGTCATTAGGTCAAGGATCACGCGAAAGGTTCTCGAAATGCCGTATTTTGTGGTGCCAAATTGTCGTGCACGGTGGTTGACGGGGACTTCATCCAGTGTGGCGCCAACCCAACTTGCAATGGCTGGAATAAATCGGTGCATTTCGCCATAGAGGTGAAGGCCTTCGACAACTTCTCGTTTATAGGCTTTCAACGTACAGCCATAGTCATGGAGGTGAACGCCTGTGATTCTGCTGATGAGGGCATTGGCGATAATGGAAGGAAGTTTTCGATTGATGAATGCGTCTTTTCGATCTTTACGCCATCCGCTCACGACGTCGATCCCCTTGTCGCTGCGTTCAAGCAGCATGGGAATGTCGGCGGGGTCGTTCTGTAGATCGGCATCCATTGTGATAACGACATCACCATCGGATGCTTTGAATCCCGCACTCATTGCGGCAGTCTGTCCAAAGTTACGTCTAAACCGGATGAGTTGAATGTGCGGGTATGTGTTGGCTCCCTCGCAGAGTTTTTCCCACGACGAATCGGAACTGCCGTCATCCACAAGAATGATCTCGTAGGTTCGATTAAGAGGTGAAAGCGTGTCATGCAGTGCCTTGCAGAGCAGGGGTACATTCTCTTCTTCATTATAGACCGGCGCGACTATGGAAACATCGACCATGGTATTACCTGATTGAGCAACGTTTGCGGGGCGCGTTGTTGCGGGTTCACACATTTGTTTTGCAGTACCAAATGTAGAAACTCTATAGTAGGAAAAATGCAAGGGCGAGAAAAAAGGGGCAAGGTTTCTTCTTGAAAAACCGAGACGGAAGAACGAAAATGAAAACAGTAGCTCAAACCGTGTCTGCTTGTGTCGTGACGTATGGGTTGTCTGTGTGTCTGATGGTTGGTGCCGTGGTTGGCGGCGGGGAGAGTCCCGAGTCTGGATTTGCTGCTGATGTAACCTCAGCACCGATGGTTTATTCGCTGGAGGATTGTATCCGGGTTGGGGTGTTGCAGAGCGGTGTCGCCCGTAATGCACAGCGTGATCAGGCAATTGCAAATGCGCAGATGGGGCAGGCGTATGGGTTGGCGCTTCCCCACCTTTCTCTGAGCGCGGCCTACACGCGTTTGGATGAGGTGCAAGAGGTTGATTTTGGGGGCGAATCTCAACCCCTGGGAAATCTTGATAACTATGATGTAACCGCAACGGTTGAACAACTTCTCTATTCCGGTGGTCAAGTGGGTGCGGCCCGCCGAGCTGCAAAAGCAGCGAGAGCCTATGCGGATGCGGCTCGGGTAGCGACAGAAGCTCAGTTGATGCATGATATTGAAACGCGCTTCTTTGGCATCTTGTTTGCGCGTGAGGTAGAGGTGGTTCAGTCTGCTTCAGTTGACCAACTCCAAGCCTTTGCTGACCAGATGGAACACCGTGCCGAGGGAGGGGTGTCTTCGGACTTTGATTTGCTTAGGGCGCGGGTAAGCTTGGCAAATGAAGTGCCCAAACTGATTGCGGCTCGAAATGCGTTCGAGCTAAAAGCGGCGGCCTTTGTTTCGATCCTCAACATTCCTGCGGATGGTGTTTTTACGGGGACGCTCGCATGTGCAGATGTCGATCTTTCCCATGAGGAAATGCTGCGGCTGGCATTAGCGAATCGCGCTGTCTTGCGTGGTAGTGAATTGCGCGTTCAGTTAGGGCGCGAGGATATTGCAAGCACCCGTTCTGAGGGGCGTCCGGATTTGCGGGCGCGTTTCAACTACAATGGTGCCAATTCCTATCAGTTTGTCTCTTTTGAGGAGGATTGGCAGTGGCATTGGAATGCTGGGCTCGTCCTGAGTTGGAATATTTGGGATGGCGCTTTGACCCGCCATGCGGTGAAACAAAAAGAGTCTGAGTATGAGAAGTTGATAACGGACAATGACGAGCTGTTTAAAGCTGTTAAGTTGGAGGTGCGCCAAGCGTATCTTGCGCTTGAGCGTGCACGTCAATCTATGGCAGCAAGCCGGGGTAATGTTGCACTGGCGGAACGGGCTTTAGCGATTGCGCAGACGCGACACGAATCGGGGATGACGACCTATTTGGAATTTACGGATGCGAATTTAGCCTTGAGTACGGCTCGGCTGACGTGGTTTCAGGCGCTCCATGATCATGCCGTTTCGGTATCGACGGTACGCTATGTGTGTGGGTTTAATGTTTCGCCTGGAGGGTCGGTGGCAGGCAAGGATGAGTGATTTAACGTTCTGAGGTGGTGATGATATGAGTAGAGAAAAGAAAAAGCGGCAGTGGGACCGATGGAGCTTGGCTTCTGTCGTTCTGTGGTCCGCCTTGGCCTTTGTGGGGCTTGCAATTGTGGTGATGCTAGGCTTGAAGTTCACAATTGTGTTTCAGGTGAAGTTGAGACAGCAGCAAGAGAGTGTTGTGGTTGCTCCGGAAAAAGCGGTTTTAGTGCGGACGCAGCAGGTTGTTCCCCAAGCCGTTAGTGATGTAGTGGTGCTTCCCGGTCGGGTTGTGGCTGATGCGTCTGTGCGTGTTTCGATTGAAAAGAACGGTCGCGTTGTCGAGTTGCCTGTGGATCGTGGAGATGCGGTTAAAGCGGGGCAGGTTCTGCTGCGTGTCGATGACCGTCATTGGAAGGCGATGCAAATAAAGGCAGCTATTGAACTTTCCGATGCGGAGCGCGACTTGGCCCGTTGGAAAAAACTCAAAGGGGAGGGTGCCGTCTCATCAAGCGATTATGAGGCTATGCAGCGCCGCCGCGATTTAGCTGAAGTGTCAGCCGAAGCAATTGAGGTAAACTTTTCCCAGTGTACGATCACCAGTCCCATTGATGGTGTTGTGGATGCGCGTTATGTTGAATTTGGCGAGTACGTCAGTGAGGCACAAGCCGTCTTTTTGATTGTGAGTGCGGGCAAGTTGAATGTGGATGTGAACGTTCCCGAGAAGGATGTCCATGCAGTTGAGGAAGGTGCAATGCTGCGCATGCGCTCAATGGTGTTGCCCGACGCGTTTACGGGGCGTGTCGATTTTGTCGCGGTCAAGGGGGGACAGCCTGCTAATACATTCCCCATGGAACTGACTGTTGAGTCATCACCAGCAGCTCTGAAGCCGGGAATGATTGTGGATGTGGAATTGGTTCGTGCAGAGCGTGAGAATGCTATTGTAGTTCCCTTCTCTGCAGTCATTCCCAAGCGCGGAAAACATATTGTCTTTGTTGTTGAGGAGGGCCGTGTGGTGCTGAGAGTGGTGCAGATTGATGCAATCACTGGGAAGAATGTTGTCTTGAAGTCCGGTCTCAAGGCTGGTGATCACCTTGTGATAGAGGGTCAGCGCACGCTACGGGACGGTGTGATGGTTGTCATGGAGTCTGACGCAGATCGTGAACAGGAGTAGGGCATGATACTATCCGATTATGCCGTTAAGTTTCGCGTTGCGGTTCTCGTTTTTGTTGCTGTGTTCGTGTTGGCTGGTATCAGTAGTTACGTGTCATTGCCTCGCGAGGGAATGCCGGATATTACGATTTCCTACGTTTTCATTACGGCCGTGTACGAGGGTACTGCTCCCGAGGAGATGGAGAAGCTGGTTACGATACCGCTTGAGCGACAGCTCAATGACCTCGAGAATGTTAAAGAGATTCGTACCACCTCGTCTGACAGCGTTGCCTTTGTTGCGATTGAGTTTCTGGCTGGACAGGACATCGACATGGCGCTTCAGAAGGCCAAGGACAAGGTTGATCTGGCGCGACCCGATCTTCCGGATGATCTTGATGAGCCGGTGGTTCAGGCCCTGAACTTTAGTTCGGATATTCCTATTCTCGTGTTTGCGCTTTCTGGTGACACGAAGCTCCCGCGATTGAGCAATCTTGCTGAGGATCTGAAAGAAGAAATCGAACTGCTGTCTGGTGTGAAACAGGCTGAGATTTCGGGCACCCGCGAGCGTGAGATTCGTGTGGAATTGGACCTACGCCGGTTGGCGTCCTATCAAATTTCGATTGAGCAGGTGCTGCAGAGAATTGCGGGTGAGAACCGGACGATGTCTGCTGGAAACCTTGAAATTGAAGGTGATAAATTTCAAGTGCGTGTGCCCGGTGAGTTTAGCCTCGCATCTGATATTGCCAGCATTGTTGTGGCGGATATGAAGGGGCAGTCGGTGTATCTGCGAGATATCGCATCAGTGGTAGATACGTACGAAGATCTGGAGACTCTTTCACGTTTGAATTCCCTGCCGAGTGTTTCTGTCTCGGTTAAAAAGCGTTCTGGGGAGAATTCTGTCCGTCTGATTGCATCAATAAAAGAGGCTATTGCTCGTGTTCCGCTTCCTCCTGACGTGACGTTGATAGTGGTGATGGACGAGTCTGAGTATGTCAATACGATGATCAAGGAGCTAGAGAATAGCGTGGCGACGGGGTTCATTCTGGTTGTCATTGTTCTGTTTATATTTATGGGATTTCGGAACAGTCTCTTTGTTGCTGTGGCAATTCCTTTTTCCATGTTGATCGCCTTTGCCTGTATGTCCTTTATGGGATTCAGTCTCAACATGATTGTGCTGTTTAGTCTGGTTCTGTCTGTAGGAATGTTGGTGGATAATGCCATTGTGATCGTGGAGAACATCTACCGCAATCGAATGCTGGGTATGACGCGGCATGAGGCGGCACGCCGGGGTGCCGCTGAGGTTGCGTGGCCGGTGATCACCTCAACGCTAACCACCTGTGCTGCGTTCTCTCCGCTGCTCTTCTGGCCGGGGATGATGGGGCAGTTTATGGGATTCATGCCGCGAACGTTGATTGTGACGCTGGTGGCTTCTCTGTTTGTTGCCATTGTGATCAATCCTGCCATTTGCTCGTTTTTTATTGGGGGGAAATCGAAGCTCCATCGGGATGAAAACCGCGAGGGGTCGCATCCCTTTGTGCGGGGCTACGAGTGTTTTCTGACGGCGGCACTGAAGCACCGGGTTCCTACGATTCTTCTGGGATTTGCTTTTTTGGTTCTTACGGTTCAGATCTATGGTCGCTTTGGAAAGGGGGTTGAGCTGTTTCCTGAGGTGGCCCCGCGTAATGCGGTGATCGAGGTGAAGTTTCCGCAAGGAACGAGTATCGAGCGCACAGATGCTGTGTTGCGGAAAATTGAGATGAATCTGCCGAAGTATGAAGACATAGAATTCTATCTCACGACAGTAGGCATCGGTGGAGGGGGTGGTTTTCTCGGTTCTGGAGCGGGAACGCATCTGGGTAAGATTCATGTGGAATTTCTGGACTTTGAGGATCGCGTAGGGGATTCGCTGAAGTTGGTTGAGGTGTTGCGTAACGAAATTGGGGAGATTCCAGGAGCAGAAGTGAAGGTCGAAAAGGAGGAGGAGGGACCTCCGACAGGGGCTCCTATCAGCATTGAACTCGCTGGGGATGATTTTGAGTCGCTTTCTGAGTTGTCTGCCCAGATTATTCGTCGCATCAAAACGGTTCCTGGCCTTGTCGACCTACAGGATGATTACGAAGAGGCCTTGCCGGAACTTCGGTTCGAGGTCGATCGCAAGCGTGCGGCTCTGGTTGGATTGGATACGGCTGCGATCGGTTTCTTCCTTCGGACCGCAATTTATGGCATCGAGGCTAGTAAGCTCCGAATTGATGAAGAGGAGTTTGATATTACGCTGCGTTTTCCTGAGACGGATCGCAGCTCATCCAAACTGCTTGATGAGATCTACATTCCGGTGGCGGGAGGAGCCGCGGTTCCGTTGTCTTCGTTAGGCACGGTGGAATATGCGGGTGGCCGTGGTACGATTAGTCGGAAGGATCAGAAACGTGTCATCACGATTTCTGGACAAGATCAGGGACGTGGGGCGGATGAAATTCTTAAGGATATCCAATTTCGCCTGAAGGATCTGAAGCTACCTGCCGGGTATGTCATTACCTATGCTGGTGATAATGCCGAAATGGAAGAGTCGAGTGTGTTCCTCTCGCGGGCCTTCGCAATTGCGCTCGGGCTGATTCTGGTCATTTTGGTGATTCAGTTCAACTCGGCACTGTTACCTCTTGTTATCGTGTTTTCTGTTGTGCTCTCGCTGATCGGTGTTATGTGGGGTTTGCTTATCTGTGGTATGCGATTTGGTGTGATCATGACCGGCGTGGGGGTTATCAGTTTGGCAGGGATTGTTGTGAACAATGCTATTGTGTTGGTGGATTGTGTGCGACAGCGTAAGGAGGAGGGGCTCAATACGGCTGCAGCGGTGGTCACTGCCGGGCGATTGCGTCTGCGTCCCGTGCTTCTGACTGCTGTGACGACGGTGTTGGGGCTTATTCCTATGGCAGTGGGGTACAGCGTAGAATTTCATGAATGGCCGCCCCGGATTATCGCTGGGGCAGAGTCCAGTCAGTGGTGGGCTCCCATGGCCGTAGCCGTTATTTTTGGCCTTGGCGTGGCGACGGTGCTTACGCTTGTGTTAGTGCCACTCATGTATAGCCTTGTGGATAGCATCGTTGCAAAAAGTATGCAGCACTTTGGCGTTCGCGAGGATTAGTGTTGACCACACGATGGGATAGGTCTCATAATCATTCGTGAAATATTTAACAAATAAAAGATCGAGCCTTAGTGGCATGACGAAAACACCAATACCTCAAGAGCGAGAAGGACAGCGGGAGGATTACTTTCAGACAATTCATACGGTGCCAGAGCGGTGTCGTGTCTGTTATACCTGTGTTCGCGAGTGTCCCGCAAAGGCGATCCGAATCATTGATGGGCAGGCGAAGGTTATTCACGAACGCTGCATTGGCTGCGGCAACTGTGTTCGAGTGTGTTCGCAACATGCAAAGGTGGTGGTGGATAGTATTCCGCGTGTTGAGGACCTCCTCCAGCGCGGTGACCCTGTCGTTGCTATTGTTGCTCCCAGTTTTGCGTCTGACTTTCCTGATTATCCATACCGTGATCTTGTTGCCATGATTCATGATCTTGGTTTTCGGTGGGTTAGTGAGGTTGCCTTTGGTGCCGATCTTGTGGCCCGGCGCTATAAAGAGCTGCTAGCGGAGAAGGGCACCCCTATGATTGCAACAAGCTGCCCTGCGGTTGCTCTCTATGTTGAGAAGTATTTCCCAGAGATGGTGTCGGCCTTGGCCCCAGTGGTGTCGCCGATGGTGGCGATGGCACGTGTGATTCGCCAGCTTCATGGTGCCGTTCGGGTTGTTTTTATTGGGCCGTGCACCGCTAAGAAGGGCGAAGGGATGGATGTCAATCTGGAGGATGAAATTGATGCTGTTCTGACGTTCATTGAACTTCGTCAAATGCTTGAAGCGCGTGATGTGCAGCTGGGGACTGTGATTCCGCGTGATTTTGATCCGCCGCATGGGGGCAGTGGTGCTTTATTCCCATTGACGGGAGGCATGCTTCAGGCCGCGGATATTAAGGAGGACTTGATCCAGCAGGATGTAGTGACGGCCGACGGAAAGAACTTCAGCACGGCAATCAAGGAGTTTGCGTCGGGCGATCTTCCAACCCAGCTTCTGGAAGTCCTTGCCTGCCAGGGCTGCATTATGGGTGCAGGGACGCACTGTAATGCGCCGTTGTTTCGGCGCCGTAGTCGCATCAGCGCGTATGTGCGTGATCGGATGGCGACATGTAACAGGGACGAATGGCAGGCGGCCATGGAGACGTTCTCAAGTGTTGATCTGTCGCGTGAGTTTACCAATATGGATCAAAGGCTGAAGCAGCCCGATGAAGCGGATATCCTCAAGATTCTGAAACGGATGGGTAAATTGTGTCCGGAGGATGAGCTTAACTGTGGCGCGTGTGGCTATGAATCGTGCCGCGAACATGCTATTGCGATTTCGATGGGCCTTGCTGAAAGTGAAATGTGCCTTCCTTATACGATAGACCAGTTGCATGGTACGGTTGATGAGTTGGCGCGTTCCCACTCAGAGCTTGCTAATACCCAAGAGGCGTTGATGCAATCGGAACGCCTTGCCAGCATGGGGCAGCTTGCAGCAGGCATCGCGCATGAGGTCAATAATCCATTAGGTGTGGTGCTGATGTATGCTCATCTTCTCATGGACGATCTGGAAGCGGATCATCGACTTTATGGAGATGCACATATGATTGCTGAGCAGGCGGATCGCTGCAAGAAGATCGTTTCCGGACTGCTGCATTTTGCGCGTCAGAACAAAGTGCTACGTCAGCCAATCAATGTGTGTGAACTGATGCGCCGCGGCATTCGGTCGGTTGTGATCCCACCCAATGTGGATATTCGGGAAGATTACGAAGCTGGTGATTCTTCCGTGGAGGTAGACGCGGATCAGATTGTCCAAGTGATGACGAATTTGCTGACAAATGCCTATGCCGCTATGCCCGATGGTGGACGCGTTACGATGAGTTGTGCGATTGAGGGTGACACGTTTGTGATGAAGGTCTCGGATACTGGTGTTGGTATTCCCCCCGAAAATGTCTCCAAGATTTTTGAGCCGTTCTTCACAACAAAGCAAATTGGGAAGGGAACGGGACTTGGTTTGGCTGTGACCTATGGCATCATCAAGATGCATCGGGGGCAGATTAGTGTTGAGAGCAATGTCGATTCTGAGGCGGGAGCCACCGGAACCATCTTCACGGTCAGAATCCCCTGTCGGGATGAGGAGTAGGGCATGATCACGCTCAATGTATTGGCAGTTGATGATGAAGCGGGGATGCGGAGTGGCATTCAACGCTCGTTAGAACGATTTGAGGTAGAGGTGCCGGAGGCGCAGGAACGCGTCCGATTCCAGGTTGAAGAGGCCTCGACTGGGGAGGATGCTGTATCTCGCATTGTGGAGACCCCGCCGGATATTCTGCTGTTGGACTATAAACTTCCCGGAATCAGTGGCATTGATGTGTTGAATCAGACGGTTGAGCAGCAAGATGACATGCTCACGATCATGATTACGGCGTATGCGTCAATTGATACCGCAATAACGGCGACCAAAAAGGGGGCATACGATTTTCTACCGAAGCCTTTTACGCCACGGGATCTGAAGCACTCGGTTCGAAAGGCGGCGATCCGGCTTGTGCTAGCACGGAGAGCAAAAGCCCTTGCGGCTGAGAATCGCCGTGTGCGTTTTGAGTTTACGCGTGTGCTTGGTCATGAGCTCAAAGCGCCGATTGCAGCCGTTAGCGGATACCTCTATCTCATGCGTGATCACATTCTGGGGGATGACATCACGGCATATGATGCTGCTGTGGGGCGTAGTCTAAAACGCTTGGATCAGATGCGTAAACTCATTGTTGATCTCTTGGACATGACGCGCCTCGAGTCGGGGGAGAAGGTGCGCGCAATGGAGCTTCTCAACATGCGTGAAGTTGTCTCTTCTGCATGGGAGTTGGTTGAGACGGAAGCCAAAAGGCACGATATCACTCTGATTCAAGAAGGATCCGATGGCGTTGAGATTTGGGCCGATCGGGGCGAGATGGATATGATGCTCAACAACCTCGTGTCGAATGCGGTGAAATACAATCGGGATGGCGGCAGAGTGACCGTAACAGTGGCAATGGGAGAAGAGGGGTTGTGCATTGATGTTGCTGACACGGGGATTGGCATGAAGCCAGAGGATGTTGAGAAACTGTTTGGTGAGTTTGTGCGAATCAAAACGGATCAAACGCGAAACATCCTGGGCAGCGGGTTGGGACTTTCTATTCTGAAACGGTTGGCATCCCTTTATGGTGGCGAGATTTCAGTTACGAGTGTGCCTGATAGCGGGAGTACATTCCGAATGCAGTTGCGCAAGATTGGGAAGCCGGAAGCGGAAACCACTGTAACGTAGCTAAACGTCGATCCATTTGTCTTTGGATGTTGAGCTCGCAATCACCGCAGCCGTAAATTGTGCTGAGCGAATTCCGTCATTCACACCCGGAAATTCAAGAGCCTTTGGGTCAGGATTTTTGCCACTGTCGATTCTTTGGATGAGTGTTTGGGCAAAGCGCTGATACAGGTTTGTCAATGGGGCAATCTGAACATTTGGATATCCAGCGGGAAGCGTTACAGAGGAGGAGGGGTGGGGAATGTCTGAGGTAGGGCATGTTCTTGTTTTAAGCTCTCCATCCTGAGTGTAATAGCACAGCGTGTTGGGGTCTGCCTGACGCCAGACGAGGCTCCCCGTTTCGCCGTAAACATGAATCTTGAGTCCGCTTGTCTCGCCGATGGCAATTTGGGATGCCCAGAGCACCCCTCGGGCGCCTTCTTTAAAGCGCATCAATACGGATCCATCATCCTCAAGCATGCGGCCATTTACAAATGTTGTAAGGTCGGCGCATACCTCCTTGAGGGTAAGTCCGGTAATTGCTAACATGAGACCTTCTGCATGCACGCCTACATCGCTCATGCAGCAACAGTTGCCAGCATTTCGAGGGTTTGTTCGCCAAGCGGCCTGCTTTTGTCCATTTGCTTCGATTCGGGTTGCAAGCCACCCTTGAGGATATTCCACCACAATGCGCCGAAGGGTGCCCAACTTGCCTGACGTTACGAGTTTGCGGGCTTCGGTCACCATGGGGTATCCTGCATGGTGCTGGGTGAGGCAGAAAATCTTTTGTGTCTGCTTCAGTTTTCGTGCAAGATTTTCAGCTTCGTCGACAGTCGTAGTCATTGGAGTTTCGCATAGCACATGGAATCCGGCATCGATGGCCGCCATGGCAACGGGGTAGTGCATATTGGTGGGGGTCACGATACTGATGAAATCGAGGTGTTCGCCTGCGGGGCGTTTCGCCTCGCTTCGGAGCATATCCCGATAAACGCCGTATACGCGTTCGGAATCGAGTCCCAGATCTCCGCCGCTCTCTTTTGATTTTGGACGCGTGCTACTAAAAGCCCCCGCTACCAGTTCGATCAATCCCGTCGCTTGAGCAGCGGCGAGGTGCAGGGGTCCCACGAACGCGTCGCGTCCCCCTCCTACCATTCCCATTCGTAGTTTTCGTCTCATGGTTTCCACTATACACGGTTAGAACTAACATCCAATACCTTAGTCATGCAACAGCTACATTTTAGTCATCTTTTATCCAGTAGGCAACCTGTTTTCCAAGAAAGTTTCCATTTTATGTGTGCATTCAGATGCGGTTTTTTGCATGATGACCTGCCCATATTGAGCACGAAAACAGTGATAATTGGGACCGCCGGCAGTGTCCATCGGTCTTTGGAGAACTCTACAATGACGGAAATTGCAACCAGTGATAATGAGTATCGACAGCAACGTTTGGCCAATATGGAGGCCCTCAAGAGTTTGGGGTATGAGCCTTTTGGGCACGCGTTCGCCCGCACAGCACGCCTTTCTGAGATTCGATCCGGATTTGAAGCAGGCAAGAAGGTTGCTGTAGCTGGCCGTCTAACGACCATTCGCGACATGGGAAAAAGTATCTTTGCCGACGTGAATGATGGGTCGGATCGCTTTCAGATTTATGTTCAGAAGAAGGCGATTGGGGATGACGTGTTCGCGGCTTTCAAGCTGCTTGATATTGGTGATTTTATTGGCGTTAAAGGGGATCTATTTGTAACGCGTACAGAAGAGCCCACAATTAAAATTGAGACTTGGACGTTACTGTCGAAGGCGTTGCTCCCTTTGCCGGAAAAATGGCATGGATTGAAAGATGTCGAATCGCGCTATCGCCAGCGGTATCTCGATCTGATTTCCAACCCCGATTCACGAGAGATCTTTAACAAGCGCATCGCGACCATTCGCGAAATCCGCACGTTTTTGTCGGATCGAGGGTTTTACGAAGTTGAAACGCCCATGATGCAGCAGCAGGCTGGTGGCGCGGCTGCCCGCCCCTTTGCTACCCACTACACAGCGCTCAACACGGAGATGTATCTCCGCATTGCTCCTGAGTTGTATCTCAAGCGCCTCTTGGTTGGTGGGTTTGATAAGGTCTTTGAACTGAATCGCAATTTCAGGAACGAGGGTCTGGATCGCACGCATAACCCTGAGTTCACCATGCTGGAGCTCTATGAGGCGTATACGGATGTCAGTGGGATGCGCGAATTGATTCAAGGGATGATTACGCATGTTGCGGAGACGGTTTACGGAACGTTGAAGGTGGGGGCAGAAGCCCATCCAGTCGATTTGACGCTGCCGTGGCGTGAGGCCACGTACCGGGATCTGATTGTTGAGCGAATGGGCGATGACTGGTACACGCTGTCACTTGACAACGCGAAGGTTCGGGCGGAGGCGGAAGGGCTCGATTTGGACCCGAGTTGGGATATGCCAATGCTCACGCATGAGGTCTACGAGAAATTGATCGAGAAGACGCTTCAACAACCCACCTTTGTGACGCGCCTTCCTGCACAGCTCGTTCCGCTGGCAAAGGTGTGTCCTGATGACCCCAGCGTTGTGGACGTTTTTGAACTCGTCATTGGGGGGCAGGAAGTGGCCCCGGCTTATACAGAGATGAATGATCCTCTTGAGCAGCGCAGCCGGCTTAGTTCTCAGGCGGGCGAGGATGCCGAAAAAATTGATGAGGACTTCCTCACGGCATTGGAGCATGGCATGCCGCCTGCGGGTGGTATGGGGGTCGGTATCGATCGACTCGTCATGATTCTTTCGGGCGTTGATGCGATTCGAGATGTTATCTTGTTTCCACAGCTTAAACCGCGGGACTAATTACCCATGTTTCCCTTTTCTCTCTTTCTTGCATCCAAGTACCTGAAACCCAAACGCTCCTTTATTTCGGTCGTGACGGTGTTTTCGGTGTTGGGCGTTTTGTTGGGCGTTTCGATTCTCGTCATTGTGCTGTCGGTCATGACCGGATTCGACAACATGTGGCGAACCAAGATTCTCAGTTTTAAGCCTCACCTTACGGTTGTGAGTCGCTATGGGACGATTGAGAACGATGATCAGCTTTGTGAGCAGATTGCGGCAATTGATGGTGTCACGGGGGTAGCTGCGAGCATTGAATCGCGTGTGATGGTGCAGTATGAGGGGCGTCTCTCGGCACCGGTACTGTTGGGCATTACGCCGGAGCGTGCGGCATCTGTCAGTCAAATTCCCAAACACATGTTGATGGGTGAGTTCAATCTTGCTGACGATGGTGTTGTGCTGGGAAGCGATATGGCCTCTCAGCTTGGTGTCGTTGCCGGCGATGAAATTTTTGTGCACTCGCCGATGAGCGTTATGGCGCAAGATGAAGTGCATCTCCCCGAGGCCCTCCCCGTGGCGGGCATTTTTGATCTCGGCATGCGTGATTTCGACGGTGGTTTTGTGCTGACCTCAATTGGTGTCGCCCGCGATCTCGTGGGTTTAGATTCTGGGGCATATTCGATCTACGTCATGACTGAAGATCCCTTTCAGTTTGCCAAATTTGCTGCACGAGTTGGTGACGCAATCGGCCCTCAATACATTGTACGAACCTGGCAAGAGGTAGATAAACTTCTGTTTGATGCACTTGCCCATGAGAAGACAATGATGTTCATTCTTTTGGCCTTTATCACGGTGGTGGCCATTTTTTGTGTGACCGTGACGCTGATTGTGATTGTGGTTCAGAAAACTTCTGAGATTGGACTGTTGAAGGCGCTGGGGATTCCCACATGGAAGATTCTGCTGGCGTTTCTGATTCATGGTTGGGTTCAGTGTTTGGTGGGGACCTTGGCTGGAATAGGCATAGGGCTGTTGATCCTGACGAACCTTCCCAACATTGTCAGGACTCTCGCCCGCTGCAACGTGTCCGTTTTTCCGAAAGAGATTTATGGGTTGAGCGAGATCCCCTGGGAGACCTCTGCCCGTGATCTGATTCAGATTTGCGTCATGGTGATGGTGGTGTGCACACTCTCGTGCATTATACCCGTATTACGTGCCGCATTTCTGGAACCGGTTGAAGCGTTCAGGCAGGAGTGATAAGAAAAGCTGAAATGGATGAGCACTTATAATTGCGGGGCGGGGATACCCCACCTCTATGGTTGCAGAAAATTATGGAATTGAGTTTATGGCGGTGGCGGGCTCTCACGCCGCTTGGGATTTGAGATATGTTGATTGAAGCTAAAAATTTACATAGGCGCTATCTGTTGAAGCGGCACGATTTGGACGTGTTGCGGGGGGCAAGTCTGTCTGTGGATGTTGGCGAGACGGTTGCGGTCGTCGGACGCAGTGGTGCGGGTAAGAGTACGCTACTCCATATTTTGGGCGGTATTGATAAGCCGGATGCGGGCAGCGGTAAGGTTTGCGTTGATGGCGAGAGTCTTTATGAGGTGTCACCCACCCGTCGGACGCGAATTCGGGCTACACGTATTGGTTTTGTCTTTCAATCGTATCATCTCCTTAACGAGATGGATGTGCTCGAGAATGTGATGCTTCCGGCCATGGGGATTGGTATCAATAGTACAGAAATGCGCGCGCGTGCCATGGAGTTGTTGGATTCCGTTGGTGTGGCAGATCGTGCTCACCATACGCCGCTGGAACTTTCGGGTGGAGAGCAACAGCGCGTTGCTTTGGCCCGTGCCCTGATCAACGATCCCTCTATTGTGTTGGCCGATGAACCGACGGGAAATCTGGATGAAGAGACAGGCTGCACCGTGTTGCAGATGTTGTTTGCCCTGACAAAATCCCGCGGCCACGCCCTTGTGATGGTTACGCATAACCAACAGATTGCCGACACCTGCGATCGTTCCCTGCTTCTGGACGAAGGATTGTTGGTTGGCTGAAATGGAGGTGGCCCGCCCTCGGGCCGCGCAGCGAACGAATGAATGAATGGGTGATCTTGTATGCAACCAGAGGACGACGTAAGGCTTCCTCCTGTCGACGATCAAAAGACGTCGGAATGGATCGTTGTGCTCGCAGCCGCGCATTTGCATTACCGGCTCTCATACGAGGCGGGGCAATGGTTAATCCACCTTCCATTTGCTGAGGTTGATGTGGCCGAAAGGGAGCTTGCCGCTTATGAGGAAGAGCGCCAGTCTTGGGAGCTTGTGCGGATGTCACTCCCCCCGCCTTGGCTAAAAGGTGGTAGCAGTTGGTCGCCAGCGTGGGTGGCAGGGATGCTGATTGTTTTTTACGTCTGGATTGGCCCTTACAGCAGAGCCAGCACGCTGGCCTGCGGGGCGGCAATGGATACAGATCTCTTTTTCAGTGGTGAATGGTGGCGGGCGGTAACAGCCCTGACGGTGCACGCTGGGCCTGGGCATCTGGCAGGAAATGTCGCAAGCATTCTTCTGTTTGGCTATGCCGTCTGTCAGGTGTTTGGTGGTGGTTTGGGGTGGATTTTAATCTTGGCCGCGGGCATCATGGGGAACGCAGTTGCCGCGAGTTTGCATGGTTCAGATCACATCAGTGTAGGAGCCTCAACAGCCTGCTTCGGGGCGCTGGGTATTCTGTCCGCGTGTCAGGCGATACGGAATCTCCGTCAATTTGGATTTTCTGCCAGTATTTGGAACCGAACGTGGATTCCGATTGGGGCTGGCTTAGCCCTCTTGACGCTACTGGGAACGGGGGAGCGGAGCGATCTCCTCGCTCACCTATTTGGGTTTATAAGCGGATTGCTTCTCTGTATACCCTTCATATGGCACCCTCCGGGCCGCCTGTCTTCTGGTCGTCAGCAACTTCTCCAGCTTCTCGCCTTAGTCATCATCATGACAGCCTGGCGACTCGTGTTGGTAGCTGTAGGTGGGAAGTAAAAAAGCAACGATGGGGTGAACCTTTCATTCATCTAACGGATTGGGTTAGTCCCTGTTCACTTCAATCTTTATGCTGATTTTCTCTCCGGCCCCGAGCTGAGCCGAGATATGGGCTGAGCCCACGTTTGTGACTGTTATGGATTTAAGGGCTAGCTTGCCTGTCAGGACCGATAGGTTTACCGTTCCTTTCGGGTCGATTGCGCAGGTGCCCCAGGCGTAGCCGTTGGCCCAGAACCAAGTGACGGGCTTCTTGGGGCATGCGAAGGTGATCGATTGGGTCACTGCTGAATAGTGGAAGCCGGTCAGGGCCAGTGCCGCGCTCCAGGCTGCCATAGCGCGTGCGTAATGATGACCACACTCCGCTTCGTTGTACGGGTTGCGCCGCTTTCCGTCGTAACGGTTGCGGATGGCTTCGATGCAGGCCAGGCCTTCATCGACCATGCCTTCGTACAACATTCCGACGGCGGCGACCCACTCGAATCCGGTCATCACTTCTGTGAAGTAGGGGAATGGGTTCTCGGGACGAGCCCCTGGGTAGGCGGCCATCAGTAGCGCGGTTTCGTTACCGAGAACATAGCTGCGCATGCAGTTGAAGTGCGCTTCGAACCCGGACTTTCGGTTGTAGCGCAAAATGCTCTGTAGCGTGGTCCTCACCTTGTCCGAATTATGCAGATACCCGAGTCCACAGACATGAGCCATGGTTTGGCCAACCAACTGATCTACGAGACAGCCTTCAGCCAGCTGATTCTCCGGGTTTCCCAATCCGTCAGTCATGCCGACGCGGAGGCCCTTGGCAATCTTGTCGGCGGCGATGGGTTGTACCTTGTGGATGTAGTACTCCCCGTTGAAAAGGTTCTCGTCCATCCACGCTTTGCCCGTTTCGAACAGGTCGCGGCAAGTCGAAGCAAACGTATCGTCGCCTAGGTATCTTGCCATCTCTTCGGCTGCTCGCAGGGCCCCTAGATACCAGCCCTGCATCTGCGGGTTGGGGCCGTAGTACTCCACGTCCATCGTGTTGTGCTGGCATCCCTCCATCACGCCGTCCTTGTCTGCGTCCCAGCCGCCGTCGATCCAGCAGAAGGCCAGCGTGCTTTTTATCTTCGGCCACATGGCGCGAAGCTCATCATCATCGCCGGAGAGTTGCCATTCACGATGGGCTTTCATGATGCAGCCCATCTGCCCGTCGGCTGCGGCTTTGCTGAAATCCTGCGCATGCTCAATGGGGAGGTTGACGCGGAACGACATCAATCCGTTCTCTGCGGTCGCCTGCATGAATTCGACCTCACGCATCGTTCGGGCCAGGTCGCCAAAGAAGAAGGCGGTGGATGTCTCGTAGTTCCAGACATGTGTGCACGAGCCAAAGCAGCTGCCGCAGCTGTCATGGCACCCTTCCCATCCGTAAAGCCGACCGTCGGGGGTCCGGAACATGGTCTGGGTTCGCAGCGTGCTGAGGTTGAACAGCGCTCCCTCCTTCACGGCGTCCGGAAGGTCGCTCGTAAGGAAGGCGTTTGTGAATTGTGCGGTATCCTCCTTAAGAGAATCCAGATCAGAAGCGACGTGTTGAGCCACTGCCCAGGCATCGGCGAATTGTGTGCAGTAGTAGTTGCCAATGATGTTCGGTTTGTAGCTTGATGCGTCGCGGATGTTGATCTCGTCGCTCTTCCCGGGTAACTTCCAAGCGCGTCGATTCGGGAAGTGCCAGGTGAGTAGGAAGGTAACGAAAACCGTTGCTCCAGACTTGATGGGTTGACGAACAGCGAGGGATGCCATCGGTGAGGGAACCTCGTTTGTGGGACGGTTTGTCAATTCGCCAGTTGTGGAAAATTCGTCCCAGAAGTCGAGCAGAGTCGAGCCCCAGCCAGCCTTCTTCCATGCGGTGCGATGCGAGACTCCCTGTGTGGCCGTGGTCGTCAGTGCCACCGTCCCCCATGCCTCATCGTTGGCATCGACACCGCCGGGATGCATGGCAATGCCTTGGATCAGGCCATCCTGAAGGAATGCGTTGGTGTTGCGCCGATCTTCGCCTTTGAGACCAATGAAGTTCGGGACATTCATGCACACCGATGCATCCAGATCCTTGTCGCTCGTGTTCTCAAGTGCGATGCGAAGAATGGCAACTGGTAGGCTGCTGCGGTCCGCGTCGCACGGGATCAATGGGTTGAATCCTTCAATCGACGCTTTCACTGGTATAGCCGAATCCGACAGGTTAACACGGCCAAAGGGGTAGCTGGCGTCGAACGAGCAGTTGGAGAATCGCGGTAGGCCGTGGTTTGGCGTTTCGCAGCCGGAGGAGCCCTCGTATTCCCAATCTTTAATCGGGCCTTCCATCAAACGTGTGATGCGGTCATTTGCGGCATCCGCAACCGATAGGACGATCGAGGGATAACACGAGCGGCCGGACGCCTGGGGAACGAAATGCTTGGCCGGCCGATTCATGATTTCCCAGTTTCGCAGATCACCACGTCCGCCCAGAGATACCGTTCCGGTTCCGATGCCGCCAAGAGGTAAGGCCACCCGCGTCAGGTGATTGCGGTCATACTGCTTCAATATGCTCCAGTTTGAACTCATTGTCTGCCCTTCATAAATAATATAAAATCATATTTCGATATTGCGGCTGTTACTGACTAATGCATAGATATACAATGATTATAGGGTGAGTCAAATGTTTAGGAGTGATTAAGAACTACTCCAGATTGACATACGGTTGGATGCTGTGTGGGATGGCGCGATTGCCGATCATGGCTTTCGAGCTTTAAGCAAGGCCGCTCTCGTGTTGTGTATTGGCGTTGAGTTTGCCACAGAAAACCGTTCAGCTTTTCGGTCTGCCGAAAAGCAGGGCCATCAGGTCGCCGTTCTTTATGGCTCCAATAGTTCCAGTAGGGCAGGCTATTTCGTCGAAGGTCTGGACGGCATCGGGTTTGACTCCCGGACGATTAACCGACACGGGAACAGGTGTACGTGTGTGTTTGCCGTGTGCGATTGGGACGGGGTGATCGGGGAGGACCACGGTCGTGACGTCGGGGCCGATTGCTTGCAGGACACGGGCGACGACGCGGGTGTCAAAGTCTTCGATGGCCTTCAATTTCAGCTCAAGGTCTTGAGCGTGGGAAACTTCGTCAACGGCTTCCACATGAATGTAGACGAAATCGTGGTTTTTCAGTGCTTCGATGGCTGCGTCTGCCTTGCCTTCGTAGTTCGTGTCGATGTAGCCAGTGGCCCCGGGGATGTTAATGACGTCCATCCCGAGGCAGCGTCCCAATCCGTTGATGACGTTCACTGCGGAGATGACTGCGCTGTTGGAAATGCCGTACTTGGCTGAGAGCGTTTGCAGGTTGCCCGCGGATCCACCGCTCCAGGGCCAGATGGCATTGGCGGGATTACGACCTTCAGCAACGGCTTTCTGGTTAATCGGGTGGGCTTCAAGCAGATCGTGCGCCTTCTTGATGAGGTCGTTGAGTAGGTTTGCAGTGGTTTGGCCGGTGGCGTCGATGGCGCGGGGGAGATGTTCCGATTCCGGATTGCCCTGGTTGTCGTCTGGCTTCTCGGTTTTGATGGCTGCTGAAGCTGAGGCACCTGAAAAGATGAGTAGGTTGCGGTAGCTGACGCCGGTATGAAAGTGAACGGTGTCGCTTCCAAATGCGTCCTGAAGTGCCAGGATCAGAATTTCTGCATCGCCTTGAGCAATGTGTCCGCCAGAGAAGTCTGTCAGAATGCCATCAACAACGGTTGTCAGGTTGAGGCGGAATGCGATGTCTCCGGGGGCGAGGGGGATGCCCTGGCCTGCGGCCTCCAGCGGTCCCCGCCCGCAAAATTCGCTTGGGAGGTCGCATCCCAAGACTGACATGTTCGCGACATCGCTGCTGGTGGGGAAGCCCTCGGGGAGGGTGAGAAGCGTGCCGCTCTGGCCGGAGCGGGCAATAGAATCCATGGCGGGGGTATTGGCAGCCTGTAGTGGGGTTTGTCCCCCTAGCGATGTGATGGGTTCGTCGGCCATGCCGTCGCCCAGAAAAATGATTGTTTTGGCGTTTCTCATAACAGGATGAGAATTTGCCAAAATGAGCTAAGGAGGGCAAGAGGTAATGATGTTGCGATGTGCCCAACATCCAGATCCCCTCCATTAGTTGTGCCATATTGCATCTCTAAACATGCAAATATCGCGTGATCTGTCATCCCGAGCTTGTCGAGGGATCTCAGTTCCTAGTAATGCTTGAGATTCTTCGGCAAGCTCGGAATGACAACAACCACTTTTGGATGGTCCGTGTTTACGTCCTTTCAATTCCATATTGCATAATCTGGTAGGGGCTAGGGGCGGGGTTATCAAGGGTCCTCTCTGGCATGTCTCGGACAGGTGGGATGCGTTAGGATATGGGACATTGTGGCTCGTTTTTTGGGATGGGCGGGATGGTTGGGACATTGTGGCGCTGATTGGCGGGGCGGTGTGGCGAGTAGTGCATCGGATAAATATTCTATAACAGTTTGTGGTTCAGTGTTTTGTGTGTTGGTTATCCGAGTGGGTTTTCTGTTTTGGCACGGGGTGTGCTAATAAATGGGCGTGGCGCAGTTTACCGATGTTGAATTTAAAAGGAGAAATAACATGTCAAAAGTACTTGGAATTGACTTAGGCACGACGAATTCGTGTATGAGTGTTATGGAGGGTGGAGAGCCTGTCGTGGTTCCTAACGCTGAAGGAACCCGCACAACACCATCAGTTGTGGCCTTTGCGAAGAATGGAGAACGTCTGGTTGGCCAGGCGGCAAAGCGTCAAGCCGTGACGAACCCGAAGCAGACGGTGTTCTCAATCAAGCGTTTCATGGGGCGTAAATATGACGAGGTCGCCCATGAAATATCACTGGTACCTTACGAGGTGGTAAAGGCAGCCAATGGCGATGCTCACGTGAAGATCGAAGACAAGACCTATTCGCCCCCTGAGATTTCTTCCATGATTTTGCAGAAGATGCGTGCTGACGCGGAAGCGTATTTGGGGGAACCCATTTCACAGGCGGTTGTCACGGTTCCTGCATATTTCAACGATAGCCAGCGTCAGGCGACGAAGGATGCCGGTAAGATTGCGGGTCTGGAAGTTCTTCGTATCATCAATGAGCCCACGGCCGCGTCATTGGCCTATGGACTGGATAAGAAGAAGGAAGAGAACATTGCCGTATACGATTTTGGTGGGGGTACGTTCGATGTTTCCGTTCTGGATATTGGCGACGGCGTCTTTGAGGTGAAATCCACCAATGGTGATACGCACTTGGGTGGTGATGATCTGGATCAGGCTGTGATTGATTGGTTGGTTGCTGATTTTGCAAAAGAGCACGGTATTGATCTTTCGCAGGATAGCATGGCCCTACAGCGGTTGAAGGAAGCTTCAGAAAAGGCGAAGTGCGAGCTCTCAAGCTCGCAGCAGACCGATGTCAATCTTCCCTTCATCACCGCAGATGCAAATGGCCCAAAGCATTTGAATGTGACCTTGTCGCGTTCAAAGCTTGAACAGCTCACCGAGAGTCTTGTAAATCGGACTTCGGATCCCTGTCGTGCCGCAATGCGTGATTCTGGAGTGGGCTCAGTGGATGAGGTGATTCTTGTTGGTGGTTCCACGCGTATGCCAAAAGTACAGGAGATGGTTAAAGAGCTGTTTGGTAAGGAGCCGCACAAGGGCGTGAACCCTGATGAGGTCGTGGCCATTGGTGCCGGCATCCAGGGCGGGATTCTAGCCGGTGATGTAAAGGACGTGCTGCTTCTGGATGTGACACCCCTTTCGTTGGGCATTGAGACCCTCGGCGGCGTCATGACACCGCTCATTGAACGCAACACGACAATCCCGACCAAGAAGAGCGAAATTTTCTCTACAGCGGCAGACAATCAACCGACCGTAGAGATTCACGTTTTGCAGGGTGAGCGCAAGATGGCTTCAGACAGCAAGTCAATCGGTAAATTCCATCTTGATGGCATTCCGCCAGCGGCACGTGGTGTTCCGCAAGTTGAAGTGACGTTTGATATCGACGCCAATGGAATCCTGAATGTCTCGGCCAAAGATCTGGGTACGGGAAAAGAGCAGAAGATTACGATCACGGCGTCAAGTGGCTTGAGTGATGACGAAGTTAAAAACATGGTTGAGGATGCCGAGCGTCATGCCGATGAGGATAAGACGCGTCGCGAGTCCGTTGAGACCAAGAACACGGCAGAAAGTGTTGCCTACCAGACCGAGAAACTGCTTAAGGATCAAGCCGACAGTATTGATGCTGACAAGAAGTCGAAGATTGAAGGGCTTGTGGCTGATCTGAGGAAGGCTATTGAATCCGATAATACGGACGAAATGAAGGCCAAGATGGAGCCGCTTAACACCGAGATGCAGGCCATTTCTCAGGAAATGTATGCAAAGGCTCAGGCGGCACAGTCTAAGGATGGTGGCGGTGCAGCGGATGCTGGTGCCGGTGCCGGTGGTGGCGCTGATGCAGGTGCTCCAAAGGCCGAGAAGAAAGATGATGGCGAAGTCATAGATGCTGACTTTGAGATGGTTGACGACGAGAAGAAGTAGCGCCAATCTAGGCGCATGTTAGAACTGATGGGCCCGTAAAACGCGGGCCGCAACAAAGGAGAGGAAGAATAGATGAAGATTAAACCATTGGGTGATCGCGTTTTGGTCAAGCCTGCGGGCGTGTCCGAAGAGAGCAAGGGTGGAATCATTATTCCGGATACAGCTAAAGAAAAGCCCCAGGAGGGGACGGTTGTCGCTGTGGGTACTGGCAAGTTGGACGATAACGGCAAGGTTATTGCATTCAACGTGAAGAAGGGTGATCGCATTTTGCTGCCGAAGTATGGCGGAACTGAAGTGAAGATCGACGATGTCGAATATCAGATCGTACGTGAAGACGATATTCTCGGCGTGATTGGCTAACTATTGCAGAGGCGTGTTTCACGCCCTGTTTATTGAATAAAGTGGAGATTTAAGAAATGTCTGAAGGTAAGCAATTGAAGTATGATGCGGATGCGCGTCAGGCCGTTCTGGCCGGTGTTGAGAAGTTAAGCCGTGCTGTGAAGGTAACGTTGGGTCCTTGTGGCCGTAATGTGGTTCTCGACAAAAAATTTGGTTCCCCGACGGTAACCAAGGATGGTGTGTCGGTTGCGAAGGAAATTGAGCTTCCCGACCCGTTTGAAAACATGGGCGCCCAGATGGTGCGTGAAGTGGCGAGCAAGACTAGCGACGTGGCCGGTGACGGAACCACGACAGCAACGCTCCTGGCCGAAGCGATTTATCGCGAAGGGCTCAAGAACGTAACGGCGGGTGCAAACCCTATGAGCCTGAAGCGTGGTATTGATATCGCTACGGGTGTTGTGGTCGACAAGATTGCCAAAATGAGCAAGCGTGTGAAAGAACACACCGAGATTGCTCAGGTTGCAACGATCTCAGCAAATGGCGATACCACGATTGGTGACATCATTGCTGACGCGATGGACAAGGTTGGCAAAGACGGTACTATTACGGTTGAAGAGGCTAAGACGATCGAAACAACGCTTGATGTGGTTGAGGGAATGCAGTTCGACAAGGGATATCTCTCGCCGTACTTCGTGACAAACGCGGACAGCATGGACGTGATTCTCGAAGACGCTTATATCCTGATCAACGAGAAGAAGATCTCGAATCTTCAGGATCTGCTCCCGCTGCTTCAGAGTGTTGCGAAGACAGGCAAGGCGCTGATGATCATCGCAGAGGACGTCGAGGGCGAAGCGTTGGCAACGCTTGTCGTTAACCGTCTACGGGGCACGTTGGCCTGCTGCGCTGTCAAGGCTCCTGGTTTCGGCGATCGTCGTAAAGCGATGCTCGAAGATATCGCAGTCCTGACAGGTGGACGTCTTCTCACGGAAGATCTTGGTATCAAGCTTGAGAACGTTACTCTCGAGGATCTTGGTAGCGCCAAGCACGTCACCGTGAACAAAGATAACACCACGATCGTTGAAGGTGGTGGCAAGACTTCTGACATTCAGGGACGTGTTGGTCAGATCAAGCGTCAGATTGATGAAACCACATCGGACTACGATCGTGAGAAGCTCCAGGAGCGTTTGGCGAAATTGGCTGGCGGCGTGGCTGTCATCAACGTTGGTGCTGCAACTGAGACCGAGATGAAGGAAAAGAAGGCTCGTGTCGAAGATGCCCTACACGCAACCCGCGCTGCTGTTGAAGAAGGCGTTGTGGCCGGTGGCGGTGTTGCCCTGCTAAACGCACAGAGCTCGCTGGATAAGCTTGATCTGACGGGGGATGAGGCTGTTGGTGCACAAATCATTCGCACCTCGCTCGAAGCTCCGCTGCGTCAGCTTGTCGCAAATGCGGGTATTGAGAGTGCCTTGATTGTTGCTGAGGTGAAGAAGAATCGTTCAGCATCCTTCGGATATAACGTGGCTACAGGCGAGTTTACGGACCTGATCAAAGCTGGCGTTTTAGATCCGGCAAAAGTGACACGCACGGCTTTGCAGAATTCTGCTAGCATCGCGGGTCTTTTGCTGACGACCGAATGCATGATCACCGATCTTCCACAGAAGGACGCTCCTGCTATGCCTGATATGGGCGGTATGGGCGGTGGCGGTGGCATGGGTGGCATGGGCGGCATGATGTAAGTTAATGGGTTGACTTCATAAGACGGGGCGCATATTATGCGCCCCGTTTTATCTTTTGGGAGAAAATCATTGAATATTTCGCTAATAGCTGCTGCACGAGAACGCGTTCCAAGTATTCCAGTTCTGGTAAACATGATATCACAGCGTGTAAACCAACTGCAGGCGGGGCACCGCCCCCTTGTGAAACCCGTAGTGGGTGAGGAAAGGACGGATATTGCGATGCGCGAAATCGGAGAGGGCAAGCTCATTGCAGAGATCGACTTCTCTAAAGCGCCCTCACTGACCGACAGAGACTAATGGCCTCTGGCGCGACGAATATTGCTTCCAATCGCAAGGCTTTTCATGATTATCATGTCCTCGAGCGTTTTGAGGCGGGTATTGAGTTGCGCGGGACCGAGGTAAAGTCCCTTCGCGAAGGGAATGCCAGTCTCATAGGTGCCTTCGCTCAAGTTGAGGGCAGTCAAGTTATCCTACAGGGGATGACGATTCAGCCTTATGAATTTGGCAATCGCAACAATCATGCCTCAGATCGTCCTCGCCGCCTTCTGCTCCATAAGCGTGAGATTCTCAGGCTCAAGGCTGAGGCTGAGCAGAAGGGGAACTCTTTGATTCCGCTTCGCCTATATTTTAAAGGGCGCAATGTAAAAGTGGAGCTAGGCTTGTGTCGGGGCAAGAATGTTGTCGACAAGCGTGAGACCCTTAAGCGCAAGACTGCAGACCGTGAAGCTGGTCGAGCCATTGCGGCTGCTAGCCGTCGGTAGGCTTACCTATGCTGCTTTTTCATCCCGACGAATGTTTGGGAAAGACCAGATTCACTCTCCACTCCTACAAGTCTACACTTCTCCGTTCCCCTGCGGTTTAAATCACCTGCAACGCAGAATCCGCAACAGGGATCTTGATTCTTTGATGTTGAGGCGCGATACTGCATTCAGCTAAAGGAGATTTTACCATGCCTCTACTCGCATTCGGTCAGCCGGGTCCCACTGAACTTCTTATTGTCCTCGCGATTGTTCTGCTTCTCTTCGGAGCAAAGAAATTGCCAGGGCTTTCTCGTTCACTCGGGCGCAGTTTGAGTGAATTCAAAAAGGGGCGCGAGGAGGGGCTTTCCTCTGGAGCGGATCCGGTCAAACCGTTAGACGCAAAAGAAGATAAGACGCTTGTAGAATCCGAATCCAGCGACACAAGCACGTCGAATTAGTCGTATTCCATTTCAACCAAGGCGAGGGCGCCCCAGCTCCATTGTTGCACGATATGCTTTGGCTGTAGGGATGGAGGTGGCCTGCCCCCGTGCCGCATTCGGGGTGCGTTCGCGTTGGCCCCAGTTCCCCGTCGATGTCGCGGGCGTTCTGCTGTGGTTGCTACTCTTGACTGACTTCCGCCTTGGCTTCTGTCTCCGGTTCAACAGCAACAGATGTTTCAACCATGGGTATCGTTACCTCGGGAACGGTGATCACTGTGGGGGCTACTGGCTCCGCTGTTCCCTGTTCGACGTCTTTTGAAATCTGCTCGAGAAGATGTTCGGCTTGTGGGAGCCAGTTGCTTTCAGCGTGTTCTGCAATGAACTCTTCGTAGATGGCTTTTGCCTCATCACGTTTGCCTAGTTGCTCAAAGCAGCGCGCTTGTCCGAAGAGGGCCTGTGGGGTCAGAAAACTCTTTGAATGCTTTTTGGCAAAAGCGGCAAAAGCTTCTGCGGCTTCCTGAAGGGATTGCGAGTTGCCTCGGGTTTCGATACAAAAAATGCGGCCTAGTTCCGCTGTTGTGCATCTCGTGTCTTCCGTATTGTTTTCGAGAAATTCCTCATATTTGGTTAAGGCAATCTCGTAATTTCCATTATCGAAGTAGAGTTTTGCGGCGGAAAGAAGAGCTGCCGGAGCGGATGCGGTATTGCTATAGTTTTCAAGCACGTCCTCCAGATCGGGAATGCTCTTTGCGGTAGCCAGCTTGCGAGCGGCTTCCTCAGCGTGCGAGCGTTTGTGAGTTGTGTAGAGCTGAAATGCTCCCACCGCGATCATTCCGGCTAAGAGGGTTGTGATGACAGGCTTTCCATAGGTTTCGATCAACTGTTTAACTTCGGCTAGCTCATCATGGTGATGACTGCTCTGCGGGGTCTTCTCTGGGACTTTTGTTTGTTCGCTCATAATTCCTCACGTTATCGTGTCTGCAAAAGAGTCACAGTCTATGCTGTTTGCACCGTAAAAATGCAAGTCTAAAGACGTTTCAAGTTGACACCTGATGCTGGCGATTTGACACTGAGGACCAACTTAGGAGACCACGATGATATTAAAACTCGGTGTGAATATTGATCATGTTGCAACCCTCCGCCAAGCGAGGGGTACGGATTATCCTGATATGAGAACGGCGGCACGCTGCTGTGAAACCGCGGGAGCCGAGGGCATTACAGTCCATCTGCGTGAGGATCGACGTCATATCCAGGATCGGGATGTTTATGCGCTGCGTGAGAGTCTACAGGTTCCGATGAACTTGGAGATGGCCAATACCCCTGGAATTGTAAAGATTGCATTAGATGTAAAGCCGCATGAGGTATGCCTCGTTCCTGAAAAGCGTGAAGAACTGACAACAGAGGGCGGTTTGGATGTGGCGGGACAGATTGACGAGCTCAGACCCACGGTTGAGGCACTTGCTGCTGCGGGTATCAGCGTCAGTATGTTCATAGATCCTGACCCTCACCAGATTGAAGCTTCCGTCGTCTTGGGCGTTCCCTATGTAGAGCTTCACACCGGTGCATACTGTGATGCAGTAGGAATCGCCGCCCACGCGGAATTAAAGCGTCTGATTGTTGGCTCCCGGTTAGCTACAGCGGCAGGTCTCAAGGTGAATGCTGGGCACGGAATCAATCTAGACTCCATTGGAGGCGTGTTACGCATGCCGCACCTCGACACGCTGAATATTGGTCACAGTATTGTGGCGCATGCCGTCTTTGTGGGCCTGGAGAATGCGGTACACGCGATGCTTTCGGCTATGCAGTCCTATGATGGGGGTGAGAAGTAAATTTTGAATTTGAAAGTAGCGCGGCCCGAAGGAAAATTGGCCAACGTTCCGTTGGCAGCGAAGCGGTAAATCAAAAATTAAAAAGCCTCAGTAATGCCGACTTCCAAGATTCAATATTGATCTGGAGATCGACGATGCAAGGCGAGGGTTGGGTATGAGTGAGCGTATTCTGGGAACCGGAATTGATATCGTTGATAATGATCGCATTGAGGCTATGATTAAACGCTGGGATGCTCATTTTTTGGATCGGGTTTTTCTTCCCGAGGAGCAGGCGTATTGCAGTAATAAGGCCGTTCCCAGTCGTCACTTGGCTGGACGGTTTGCTGTCAAAGAGGCTGTGTCGAAGGCCTTTCGAACTGGAATTGGCCCTCGTTTCGGTTGGTTGGATATTGAGGTGGTTCGTGATGATGCGTCAGGGGCGCCTTCGGTACTATTTCATGGTGATGCGGCTCGTTTCGCGGATGAACTTGGCGTTTCCCAGATCATGATCAGTCTTTCCCACACCCGACACTATGCGGTTGCAAATGCCGTTCTACTTGCTTCGGTGGATTCAGAAGGTGCCAAATGAAGATCGTGTCTACAGCTGAAATGCGAGAATTGGATCGGCGTACAATTGAGGAGTTTGGCATTCCAGGAGAGCTCCTGATGGACCGCGCCGGCTATGGCGTTGCTGACGTGGCGCGCTACTTGGCTCGAACGTGTGGTTTTGGGGATGCCTTGATTCAACTCTTTGCAGGTCGTGGAAACAATGGAGGCGATGCTTTTGTTGCTGCGCGCTATCTAAAGAAGATGGGGTTTGAGGTCGAGGTCTTCTTTGCGGGCGAAGCCTCGTCGGTTCACGGCGATGCCCTCAAACAATTGCTTCAAATGCGATCCGATGGCATTGACCTTCGTGAACTTACGACGCTTGAGGATTGGGAGGCGCTACAGGATACACCTCAAGCTGCTGGCGACATCCTGATTGATGGGCTTCTGGGGACGGGGATGACAGGCCCGGCCCGAGGTCCGGTTGTTGGTGCCATTCAGGTAATCAACACATTCGCCAAGCAGGCTTTGGTTGTTGCGATTGATGTGCCTTCGGGGCTGATTGCGGATACGGGTCGTGCTGAGGGGGATGTTGTGACGGCGGATGTTACCGTTACGATGGGCATGCCTAAACGCGGACTTATTGAACCCTGCGCGCTTGGCGTTGTTGGCAATGTTGAAGTCATCGACATCGGAATTCCATCTGAACTGACCGACCCGATTCAGTCCGACGTTGAGCTTGTTACGCTTGAGGATGTCGGGCGAATGTTGGGGCGCCGTTCTCGCACCTCGCACAAAGGGTCGTATGGGCACGTCTTGCTGATTGGGGGTGCCCGCGGGTTCAGCGGAGCCATTGCGATGAACGGTATGGCGGCGGCACGTTCGGGCGTGGGGTTGGTCTCTATCTTGGCGCCGGAATTTCTTGTGCCGGTTGTAGCGGGATTGGTCCCCGAGGCAATGGTGCACCCTGGTCAAACGAATGCGACAGGAAGTCTTTCTGGAAATGCACTTGAGGGGTGGGGTCAAAATTTGGATCGGTTTGACGCTGTTCTAATTGGTCCTGGGATGACGCCTCATGCGGATACTGCCACACTGGTGAGTCAGGTTGTTGCTTCTGGTGTGGGTACGATTGTGTTGGATGCTGATGCTCTCAATGTTGTCGCTGAGGATCCCTTACTTTTGGGGGCGCATCGCGATGGCATCATCTTGACGCCGCACCCAGGCGAGATGGCGCGCCTGCTTCAGCGCGATGTCACCACTGTGCAGGCGGATCGCTTTGCCACCGTCTGTAGCGCGGCAGAACGCTTTGGGGGGACGGTTGTACTCAAGGGGGCCGGTTCTCTTATTGCACGGCAGAGACATTCGATCTGTGTCAACTTGACGGGGAATCCTGGTATGGCTTCCGGAGGCATGGGCGATGTGCTTTCCGGTCTTATGGCGGGTCTTGCCGCTCAAGGGTTTTCACCATTTGATGCGGCCCGCGCTGCGGTTCACATTCATGGTCGTGCGGGAGATTCTGTTGCGCGGTTGACCTCTCAGGCTGGCATGGTTGCATCTGATGTCATTGCCGAGATTCCGCAGGTGTTTCGCGATATGTCCGGGCGCTGAGACACAAGGGTTCCCATCGGTGCAATCTCTAGCGTGAGAGTCCCTACTTGTTGTTCTTTCTGCTGGACTGATGGCAGCATAATCGTATACGAATAAGGTTCTTCGCTGTATTGAATGGGTCGTTTGCCTAATTATCACACTTCGTCTCACACTTTGTGTTTACACGTACTCGAACTGCTTCGTCGATAATTGCATGGACGCCAGCGACTAAGCAGCTCGATGAAGGCGTAACCGACAAAGTGTCGAGACTAAGTGTGAGGATTCCGACAACATCTCCTTTTCCATGGTGTTCGTAGCTGAAATGAACCGGTCAGGGGAGTATTACCCACGCATAGTAGTGAAGAACCACGAATAAACGAATAACGTACTGAGACAGAAAAAGTTGCAAGGAACGTCCCCGTTGCATGCCCTTTGTTTGTCCCCGTGAATAGTGAAATGGAGATCCGTGTAAGATGCTCAAGAACCAATCCGAAGCCATAGCGAATATCAAGAGAGATATTCCGCCCGGTGAATGCTCAGGCTCACTTCCTATTCGTGGTGCTCATATTGACTGTCGAGCACAAATGCTTCGCTTCGATCGCCTCAAGATGATCTATGAGGATCTTGCACGCTGGGGATACAACACTGTACTTTTTGAGTATGAAGACCGGTTCCCATATCGCGGAGATCTTAAAGATATTGCCGCACCAGATGCGTTAACCCGGCGAGAGATAAAGGAACTCAACAAGATTGCTGCCGATAACGGAATACGCATTATACCGTTGGTACAATGCTTGGGGCATCTGGAATATGTGTTGCGTTTGAAAAAGTATCACCACATTTGTGAGTGTAAGGGCAATGGGCTGGATAAGAATTTTGTACCTAATGCGGTCTGTCCTTCCCGGAAGGATCCGACTGGATTATTTCGCCACATGGTGGAACAGGTACTCGAACTTCACGATAATGCGCGCTATTTTCACATGGGCGGTGATGAGGTGTGGCTTTCGGACACCTGCCCCCGCTGTGGTCCCCGCCTCAAATCAGATGGTGTTTCCCGTGTTCTGGTGGATCACTACCTTCAATGCGCTGAATGGTTGCGCAAGCAGGGACCGAATCCCATCATCTGGTGTGACTTGCTCCTGGCTCATCCCAAGCATTTGGCGGATCTTCGTGGTCAGGTAATCGTGATGGATTGGGATTACTGGAGCCTTTCCGGCTCCAGTAAGGGCCGACAAAGGAAGTGGGATTCAATTGTATGGGGAGCAAGGGATTGTGACTGGCGAGTCCCGGACTCCTGGCCCGATGAAATCCGTCAACGCTTTGCAACATATATGTTTAATGAGAATGGATCACAAAACCCATTTCCCTACACATCTTATCTCAGGGATCAGGGATTTCAGGTCATTACCGCCTCAGCTGCCCGGGCTGGTGGGGATACTTTCGCGGCGCCGGCCGGTTGTCATCTGGAAAATGCGATTGCGGGATCACTCGTAGCCGTGGACACGAATGCGCTGGGGCATGTTGTCACCAGCTGGGCGCTTCGCCGGGGCGCCTGGCCACTGACCAGTCGCACACTAATGACTGCCGCAGCTGCAATGCGCATTCACCCCCCGAGTCGCAAAACAATGGCTACAACATATGCACGGGAACACCTCGGCACGGCCGATACAAAGCTCGCCGAAATCACGCATCTTTTAGGTGTGACGACAGGGGGGTTGGATATCTTTGCTGCGCAAAACAAGATTCACCCGGAAACCGGGCAACGTTATGGCACCAACTACGCGCGGTGTGTGAAACAGGTACGTTCTTCTGGTGTGAGCGGACGCAAGCACTGTCGTTCAATCATCAGAAACGTGGCCAAGGCACGTCAACTGTTGGCATTGGCCAAGCCATTGAACAGAAGACAGCTGGAAGAGGTGGAATTATGGCACTTGGCAGCAGATGTACTTGAGTACTACGCAGATTTCGGTCTTGCATTGCTGAAGAAACAGAATGGCTTGTGGGGGACGATCATCCGCAGTTTTCGTGACAGAGTAACCCCTTTGCGCCGTCAGACAGAGCAAGCGTTAAAGTCACTCTATACGGACCGTACTGTTGCTGATGAGATGAAGGTTAGGTTTGATGTCCATATCGACTGGCTTGATGAGGAATTGGCGCGTCTAACCTAGCAGGCGGGCATGATTGCATCTGATGCAATTCGAACGCCCAACATCTGACGTTAGTTTAGTCCCGGGCAGCGCTCTGTCTTTTATACACAAAAGACCGGCTCCCTTACCACCTTGTGTGGCAGGAAAGTCAGCTTAACAACCAAAAACTGCGAGTGAAGAAGCTTGGGTCACGGCCAGTGAAGGCTTATTCACCCGCTGCATGAACCGGCGGGGGCCTGATTTCTGATCTTACTCGCTCTCTTAAACGGGTTCACTTAAACTACCTGCTTGGCCCCTCAGAGCGTGAGCATATTTATAGACCAACCGAACGACACTCTTCGCCTCGCCACATTTTTCTGATTACTCTTTGACAGCGTACGCGGTCTGGAGTAGCGTCCTGAGCGTTCTTTGAATTTTGACGGACAGGTGAGTGACTAATGGAAACCCGTGTGAATCGGGTGCGGTCGCGCCGCTGTAACCGGCTACAAGCTTTCAATAGACCACTGCTCCACTGATGGGGGCGGGAAGGTGAAAGCAAGGATTGATGCCGGGAGCCAGAAGACGTTTTTTACTCACTGCCCATACGACAGTTGTCGACTCTTCCGCGTGTGGAGAGGGTGGGGATACGTGTGTTCTGCTTAGCAGGACCATAAGGCCTTCATCCATGCTTACCGTATGGGAGAAGGCTTTTTTGTTGTAGGGCTGACGTCGGCACACAACAAAAGGTAAGGAAGTCGAGATGAGAGAAACTGCACTTGTAACCGCAATGCTCATGGCCGCGTGCGCGACACACGCTGCTGAAACCCCAAAGTCCCAGTTGCCCGAAATGGTGGTGACGCCTACGGGGCAGGCCGTTTCTGTGAACCAATTGGGGCACTCCGTTAGTGTCATAACGGCTGACCAGATTGTGGCTAACGGATGGCGTACGCTTCCCGAGGCATTGCGATCCATGCCCGGAATGCACATTGTTCAGAGCGGGGCCCCCGGCTCGACGGTGAGCATTTTTGTGCGGGGAAGCCGAACGTCGCATGTCCTTGTGCTTGTGGATGGAGTTCGGATGAACGATCCCTCGGCCCCGACACGGGAGGCCTATTCAAGCGGCTTGGATTTAACCCATGTGGAGCGCATTGAGGTGGTACGGGGGCCCCAATCTGGACTCTATGGTGCCGATGCAATTTCGGGTGTCATCAATATCATTACAAAGCGGTCGGGAGAGGGCACGCATGGGGCTGTTTCTATGGAGGCGGGATCCTATGATACCTATAGGGCAAGTGCGGAAGTGATGTCGCGACAGGGCAAGGTGAGCGGGAGTGCGAGCGTCTCATATCTGGACAGTAAAGGCTTCTCATCTGCCAGCGAAGCGTTTGAGGGCAATACGGAAGCCGATGGCGTCGAGCGGCTTAATGCATCGGCACGCGTTGGGGTGGATGCTTCAGATGCCGTTTCTTTGGAGGCTTTTGTTCGCTATGTCGAATGGAGTAGTGACTACGATGCGGGCTCAGGGCCAAATGCGGATGCAGAAGGCAACGTGGCTGATAACGAACAGATGTTGACAGGGTTCCGTGCCAAACTTGGGACACTTGGCTCGCGCTGGCAACAAACGGTTCGTGCTCAGTATTCCTCCTTCGATCGTACGTTTGAAGACAGTTGGGGGCGCAGCAGTTTTGATGGCGATAATTGGGAAACAGAGTGGCGTCATGATCTGGCGGTTTCTGACGCACACAATCTGTCGCTAGGGCTAAGCTATCGCGACGAATCGGCAGAGTCTGACTCTTTGGCTACCGTATCCGCCGACAACAAGGCTGCCTATCTTCAGGATCAGATGCACTATGGGGCGTTTGATGCAGTGGTGGGTCTGCGCTACGATGATCACGAAGCCTTTGGGGACAAGGTGACGTATCGCCTTGCTCCGTCCTATCTGGTGGAGAAGACGAAGACGCGACTTAAAGGGTCGGTGGGCACCGGATATAAAGCGCCGTCGCTTTATCAGCTCTATGCTCCAGCCACCGTTTGGGGGCCCGTTGGAAACGCAGACTTGAAACCGGAAACGTCGTTGGGGTGGGATGTGGGTATTGAGCAGACCCTTCTTCCCGACCGGATAACAATGGGCGTGACCTACTTTGCCAGTGACGTTGAGGATCTCATTGACTATGGCGTTGGCTATCAGAACGTGAGTGAGGTGGAAAGTCGCGGTGTAGAGCTCTTGTTGAGTGTGACCCCGACGGATCGCCTTAGCATTGATGCAACCTTCACCTATACCGACTCCGAGAATACGGATACAGGCGAAAAGTTGATTCGCATTCCGAAAGACCGGGCGACATTGGCTGTGGGCTACGCGATCTCTTCGCGTGCACGCGCTAATGCATCGGTGCTTTATGTTGGATCGCGCAACGACGTCTACTACGATGCAACGATGTTTGCATCGGTGCCCGTAAAGGCAGATGCGTATACTGTCGTTAATCTTTCTGGATCTGTGGACGTGTGCGATACCGTTACGCTCTTTGCTCGAATTGATAACCTCTTTGATGAAACCTATTCAGAGGTATATGGCTATGGGACTGCCGGGCTTTCTGCGTATGGCGGTGTGAAAGTGACGCTATAAGGCCTGTAGCCCCGGAGCGTGTTCATGGCGGATACTGATAACAAGGTTTTCTGTTCCTGGAGTGGGGGAAAGGATTCTTGCTTAGCGCTCTTTCGTGCCAAGCAGGTCGGCGCAACACCGACTTGTTTGGTCACGATGATGATTGAGGACGGTCAGCGCTCTCGGTCGCATGGGTTGCGACAGGATGTCGTCGAGGCGCAGGCCGCCGTGATGGGCCTGCCAGTGATTATGCGAGCGACGTCGTGGGCAAACTACGAAGCCTCGTTTCTTGATGCGTTGGCTGATGTGAAGGCTCAGGGCGTTGAGGTTGGCATTTTTGGCGATATTGACCTACAGGATCATCGGGACTGGGTAGAGCACGTGTGTGCTTCTGCAGGGATGCGAGCGGAATTTCCGCTCTGGAATGAGTCACGGTTGGGGATGGTTCTGGAATGTGTCGATGTCGGCATCGACTGTCGCATTGTTTCTTGTAAAGCCGAGCTGATGGGGCAGGAGTATTTGGGAAAAGCCCTGACACGTGAATTGGCGGAAGCGCTCGAAGCGCAGGGCATTGATGCCTGTGGTGAGAATGGAGAGTTTCATACCGTTGTCGTCAATGGGCCGATGTTTCACACACCGCTTGAACTTGAGGCAGATGGCATCTATGAGCATGGTGGCTATTGGGCTATGGATTACCGGCTATCGGATACGCTAGATGTTGTCCAAAAAGGGTTTTCAGACAAAACAAATAGCATTTACAGGATCAAATAAAGACATTTGAACAGAAGGCAACGAAGAAAGAACCAAGAAATTGAAAGAGATGCGGCATTTCTTTCAATCTCCCCTTTGTTGCTTTTGTTACCTTCTCGACAAACCCTATCGGGATTCCCAATCTGTTCAATTCCCTCTCTTTTCGGATCTTTCTGTATCTCCACCCCTTTCCAGACAAGGTTGAGCTAGAGTATTATCCGTGCCCATCCGTGTAATCCGCGGTTATCATCATCTTTGGTTGCGGCTATGCCGCGCTAAGCCATCCGCAGTTTCTAACCCCTAACCCATTCTCAATTTCAGCCTTTCAGTATTTCCGTTTTCATTCTTTCTTCTAATCATTTTGCCCTCAATTATTTTGCCAAATTTTCCACTGGAATATTTAAACAGGAGGCAACAGAGGAAGCTGAGGCCAATTTCAAATTTTCTATTTTCTCCGTTCCCTCTGTTACCTCCTGTTCAAAAACAGCAGAGCCTATCAGCCCCGAACCCGGAATCCCTAACCCAGAACCCGCCGCAGGCGGCCATGTTGACGTGAAGTGCAAAGTAAAACGCACGTTTCAGGTGAGAAGCATATAGAGCCACGTG
>CAZNWT010000028.1:0-43355 GCA_964576795.1 uncultured Victivallales bacterium | reverse complement strand
ATGTCCGAAGCCCCTCCCGCAACTCGAAGATTTCCTAATTTGGAACCGCTGGTCGCCGATCTGGGGCTTGCGCGAACGATTGGGGCCATAGGGGCGGCACAGGAGGCGCCTACCGAAACCATGGGTACACCGGCCTACATTTCTCCGGAGCAGGCTCTGGGCGATCCCAATCTTGATTTTCGGGCCGACATCTATTCGTTGGGGGCGATGCTCTATCACCTTATTACGGGTAAGATGATGTTCGCAGGATCGAGTGTGGACGAGGTTCTTGAGAAGCAGGTCAACGATACGGTTGCTGACCCGTTTGACATCAGGCCGAATCTGTCAAAGGGCGTCTGTTGGCTCATCGAGCGCATGACCGCTAAGGATCCCGCGTTGCGTGAAGATTCCTGGGATGCGGTCGCCGAGGATATTCTTCGGGTGCGACGGGGGCTTCTCCCTTTAGGGAAGGTGCTTCCAGATGGCGCCAGTACAGTTCAGCGCAGCGCGCGAAGGACGCTCACCAACTACAACCGCGTCGTCCGGATGCAGAAGGCCTTTCAGGTCTCCCTGTCTTCGATTATTCACACCACGGTGAAGACGGTTATCATTGGGGTTCTGATCATACTAGCAACTCGGCTTTATTTTATCCATTCGTCAGATACGGGAGTTCCTGCCACCAACACGGTTCAGCAACCTACTCCCACACTAACACCCACTCCCACACCCGCTCCAACACTAACATTCACTCCCACTTCCACACCTGCTCCAACACTAATACTAACACCCACACCAATGCCAACGCTTCCTGTGATCTCAAATATCATTGCTATTGCCGAACCCGTGGCTCCCGCTCCTGTTGTGTCCTCAGAAGACGATGATGTGCTTGCCAGAGGAATGTATGAGTTTGCCGTGGCAGAGTATGCTTCACATTCAGATGATTTAGACGGTGCTATTGCGCAATTCGAAGCGGTTGCTCGTGAGGCACGTGGTACGAAGTACTCCCTGATGGCGCGGCAAAAGATTCGTTCGCTTGCGGAACAGCGAGACAATGCCATTCGCTCTTTGGTAGCGACGTTGCGCCACCAGGCAAAGGCGCTTGCTTCTGATCACCGCTTTGATGAGGCGATTGCGTTGGTGGCTCGCTATAAAGGCGACTATGCCACGGAAATAAGAAATGTACGCCGCAAGATGCTCGATCAACTGAAGGGACAACAGCAGGCATGGAGACTCGAACAGGAGCAATATCGTCAACGCAGTATGGATTCTTTGGTCATGTTGGTTTTGGCCAATGATTTGCCGTTGGCGATGCAACGATTGGCCGACATGACAGCTGATGAGGCGTTCCAGGCAAACAAAGGTGCATTGAGTGACGTTAATGAAGTCTTAGAAAAAACATTTGAAATTAAGCTGCGAATTCTTGATTCATTCACACCGCAGTTTGGCGAAACCATTGATGTTCAACTTACACGAGGGATTCGTAGGTTGACCATTGGAAAGGTACGGGGGGAACAGGTTGAGTGTCGGCAAGCGCTGTCTGCGGGGCGCAGTGCTACGAGCACAATTTTTATTGGTGTGTTTGATCTCTCCACGCGGGAGCGCTTGTTGCGGATGGGCCCGGACTCTCTGCCTGAGGTTGCGCTGGCCAAAGGTATTATGGCCTTTCAATCCAAAGCGTACGACCACGCGCGGAAGTACCTTGCCCTGACGCATCCCTTTTTGGCAGAAGAACTACTCAAACGGTTGAGCGCGGATGTGGATGTTGTTGAGACGCCTCTATCGTCTGAAGAAGAATAGGCGTTTTTATTGTTGCATTTGGATGTGCATTTTTCTAGAGTCCGCCGCTTATTCACGTGTACCCGTAGCTCAATTGGATAGAGCACCTGACTACGGATCAGGAGGTTGCAGGTTCGAGCCCTGCCGGGTACGCCATTTCTTTTGCCATCAGCCGAGGGGCAAAGCCAGCCATGCGACTTAACGTTCTTTGTTGCGAGGTTTTTTACCGCGAGATCTGTTCCCTCATTGCTACGAGTCCGCATCAGTGTGATGTGGCGTTCATGCCAAAAGGGCTGCACGATTTAGGCGCGGAGAAGATGAGTGCACGTCTTCAGGCGTGTCTTGATGCCGTGGATCCGGAACGCTATGACGCGGTTGCAATGGTTTACGGTCTTTGTAACAATGGTACGGTTGGCATTAAGGCCTCTGGTTTGAAGTTGGTGATTCCAAAGGTGCATGATTGCATTTCGCTATTTATGGGTAGCCGAAGCCGCTATCGCGAGTATTTCGATGCCCATCCGGGAACGTACTACCGGACGAGTGGTTGGTTGGAACGCGAAGATGCATCTGGTGCTGGCGAGGCGACCATTCCTCAGCAATTAGGGATGACCATGTCGTATCAGAATCTTGTGGATCAATATGGCGAGGACAATGCGAAGTACGTCGTGGAGATGATGGGAGGTGGCGAGGCTCACTATGACCGTCTTACGTTTATTCGCATGGGTATTGAGGGTGAGGAGCGGTTTCAGAAGCAGGCATGCAAAGAGGCCGCTGATAAGCAGTGGACATTTGAAGTGCTTAAGGGCGATATGTCAATCTTGCGAAAGTTGATTTATGGTGAGTGGGACGATGACTTTTTGGTGCTTGAGCCCGGAGAAAGCCTTGTGCCGTCATATGACGAGCAGGTGGTGAAAGTGGACCTGCCTAAACACGCAAACATCGCGTGATCTGTCATCCCGAGCTTGTCGAGGGATCTTCACCTCGTACGGTGACGAGATTCCTCGACTCCGCTCGAAATGACCGCGCGCATACCGTTCGGCAGTTGACATCACACGAGTTGCAGGGTGAGGGCAACCTGCCTCCATTCTTATTAGCAGCGTGTATCGCGGAGAATGAGATTGGTGAATTCGGCGCGGGTTGCAGCATCGTCATGGAAGCTGCCGAGAACGGATGAAGTTGTCATCACGGAGTTTTGTTTCTCAACGCCGCGCATCATCATGCAGAGATGGCGACATTCCATCACGACACCAACACCTTCGGCATCCACAATATCTTTAACCTCGCGGGCAATTTCGGCGGTGATGCGTTCTTGGATTTGGAGGCGACGGGCGAAACAGTTTACGATGCGGGCCAATTTGCTGACGCCCAGCACTTTTCCTGTGGCGATATAACCAATGTGGCATTGCCCAAAGAAGGGAAGCATGTGGTGTTCGCAGAGACTGTATACCTCAATGTTGCGAACAATGATCATGTTGTTGGCGTGGGATTCAAAGATGGCGTTATTGATGACGGCTTTTGAGTCCATGTGGTATCCGCTTGTCAGGAAATCATAAGATGCGGCAACGCGTTCGGGCGTTTTAAGCAATCCTTCCCGGTTTGGATCTTCTCCAATCTCAACTAGTAATTCGCGAACCAGTTCTGCTACACGCGCCTTGTTCATGGGCTATACTCCGTATTGTCCAACGTCGTTGGTTGTATCGGTTTGATCATTGTTTTGTGCTTTGTCGGCCGGTGTGGCCTTAGATTGCATGATGTCTGCAGTTGTCCCAAGCATGGGGCGTGGTGTTTGCATTTTCTGGGTTTTCTTTTTCCGGCGGAAGAGTTTTCCAAACAGGTTGCCGAAGAAGTTAGCGACGCGACGTGTAAGTCGTGGGCGCAGAAGTTTTTCAAGTCGCCGATACCCGGCCAGAAGCTCTTCAGGAGAGAAGTCTTTCCGGTGAACGTTTTCTTCCAGTTCGAGTTGGAGTCTTTCCACTTCGGAGTCGCGCTCTATGATGAGGGCGTCAATATAGGTCCACTGGAGTTCGGTGGCTGAAAGCAGTCTGCGGTGTCCGGCGATCAACTCGTTGTCACGCGTTATGCTGATTGGGTTGAGCTGCCCATGCTTTTGCATGCTTTCCATCAAAGGCGCAAGATCGCCAAGCTCTTTGCGAACGCGTTCTCGGATGACAATATCCGTAATCGGTACTTTCATGTCTCTCTCTCCAGCCCCGAGGGTTTGTGGTTTCGAGCACATTAGCATGTCGCTGTGATGCAGGCAAGAATGGGTCGCAATCGAAAAACAGAGGGGGGGAACCGACAAAAGTGGGCAGAAGGGATAGAACGTAGATTCAGAGCCCTGTTTTCATAATTGTCGCGATGGAAAAATATCTAGTCCCTAACCTTTTGTCTCCTAATTGTAATCCTACGCGTAATCAAAATGACCTCATACGGCCCGATTACGAGAAGGATTTATCCAAGTAGGGCTGGTTACCCAGCGTAGGTGTTTTTCTGAAGAATTAACATCAAACAGCTTTTTGGCGTGTCCTTCCCGTTCTAGCAGATCGGGAGCGTCCGGCAGCTTCCAGCTGACCTTGACCCCGTGCCTAGTCTGGCTCAGTCTCTACTCAATTCGAAAACGCAAAGTCATTGCTCTTGATAGTTTCTTTGGCGTAAAGCTGATCCGCACGACCGATCGCTTGCTCTGACCTGCCTTTGATTCTTCTGTCAGAACGGTAACCGAAAACTGGCCTGCCAGCTCTGTTGTCATTAGAACGCCCTTTCCAACGGGACCAATCCGGACGGCCTGACCCTTCTTGAGCACAACGGCCTTTTCAAAAGTGACGAATGCTTCCTCTACACTCGCTGGCTCCTTTGTGAAATGATATTGGTCTTCAAGTAACAGTGCATTAGCGGCGTAATTAATATTTAGTGTCCGTACCAGTTTACTTACTGTGCCACGTGGGTAAGCGCGAGTCATGTCAATCATCGCGCTCTTGTCTCCCTTGCCATGCAGATTGTCCCACGACAGCGTCCCAAAATGGTCGGTACCGGCCTCTTGTTCCTGTCCGTTGATCAACGGCACTCCATGACCAAAACTTCGGCAAAAGAGTATCTCGTAACGCTGCGGGCCGAACGTCTTTGCTTCATATGTCGGTGCTCCACAATCATCCAGCCAACAAACACCGTTGCGGCAGACAATGAACGAGCCGACATCGTTGTGATTGTGGGAAATTCCATTGTTTCCGGAAATGGCCATCATTGTAATCTGTTCGTTTCCGGCTTTGCCACGCAATCGGATTTGGCCAAGATCAGGCAGAATGCTGTCGCCGCCAGGGGCCTCTACCTTCTTCGGTTTTCCATCATCGAGGGCAAAATCCCGCAGACTACTGAGCGCAAGGCACCCCTTTTTATCCCGCTGACATAGAGCAAAGAGCTCCGAAGCGTCGAAGAATTGGTTGATGAGCAACACCACATCGGGTGACAAATACCCACTGCCCGTGTCGCTGAATGGCGCGCGTAATGGCGCGGCCACGTCAGCAGCAAGCGGATACCGAGCAATGCTCTCGATCTTGGGTTCACTGCAAATATTTACCTCGCCCCCTGTGCGCAAGTAGAGCGCGTACGCCGCTTGCAGGAAGGATCCAAACCCGTATTGCCAATAGGTGGGACCTTCCACGCACCCGCCATCATCGGTGAAACCATCTAGTGCATATGTCATGTTCTGAACGAGCCGGTGGATCAGGTTAGCCTGCAAGCCTATTTGGTTATCCCCGTAGTGTAGCATCACGGTCTCAATGATCTTACCGTTACAGACGTGATTCCAGTTGTTCTTGCCGGTTTGCCACCAATCCTGGGTGGCGGGATCGCTAATTGGCTTGAGGATGCGTCTCTCTATCTCTCCGCGCACACGCTCGCGTACCTCCTCCTCAATACGGTCGCCGAGCAGGTGAAGAATTTCGCTAAATTGGTATGCACGCCCTACAGCGCCGAGGTCGATCGCGCAATATTCATGCGCAGCCATCACCCAAGTCCAGTCGTCACAGTAAGCCCAAAGCAGATCTTGGACTGCATCAATGTTTCCCTTTGGATGCTCAAGCCAAGCAGCATAGAAGGCATGCTGAAGCCGTGCCCCGCGAGCGCTCTCCTCGTTCTGATGATGCGTGCGGTTTCCGTTTCTCTTGTAGTTGCGAAAGACGCTGCGCTTGATGACAGGAATATCAGTATCTGCATCAAATGAGTTTGTTAGTGTGTTCCAAAGGCCACTTTGTTTCGCCATGCGTCGTATACGTTTCAGGCAGTCAGCGGAGGTGTCAAGCGGGTGCGAACTGACTCCGCTATGCGCCTCCAGAATTCCGTGCAGTTCACGAACCGACATATCTCGAAATAGCATCTTCATCCTAATTCTCTTTCTGTACGTTAACCCCTCGTCCCTTCTTCTTGGCCTTTGAGGGAATGTCCTGTCATTGCGGCTCTACGAATCTTCCGGTTCCAGATGAACAACGGCATCAAGAATCTCTGGACCTTCGTGAAGCAGGGCTTGTTTGACAGATTCCGATATAGCATGTCCTTGTCGAACACTGAGGTCGCCGTCCACGAGGACGTGAAGGTCCAGATAAATGCCGGGCCCCATCATTCGCGTTCGGATGGCATGTACGGAGGTAACGCCTGTGACACTACGGGCAATATGATCAATGCGTGTTCGGGTCTCTTTTGGTACGCCTTTATCGAGAAGGTTGGTCAGTGCTCCTTTGATTATTTTCCATGCGGCGTGGAAGATAAAGAGCGAGACGATGATTGCGCCGACATGGTCCATAAGTGCCCATTTTGGACTTATACGTGCCAGAATCACGGCAGCCGATGCCGGAATTGAACTGATGGCGTCTGTGCGATGGTGCCACGCATTTGCAATGACGGCTGATGAGCGGGTGCGGCGGCCCACTTTGAGTGTCCAGCGATAGAGGAGTTCTTTGACGACGATGGACGCGAGGGCTCCCACCAAGGCGATGGGGTGGGGTGATGATGCGTCGTGGTTTTGAAGTGAGGTTAATGCCTTATAACCGATTCCGACCGCCACTCCGGTCAGAGTGAGTCCGATGGCTGTCGTAACAATGGTTTCGATGCGCCAGTGGCCGTAGGGGTGTTGTTCATCCGCGGGTGCGGTCCAGAAGCGGACGCCGAAAAGCACGGCGAGATCGGTTGTGGTATCTGATAAACTGTGAACGGCATCGGCAACGACGGCTTGGCTTCCGCCCAGAATCCCTGCAGCAAATTTCAGCGCTGCAAGCAGAACGTTGACCACAAAGCCCCACAGAGTGACGTGTTGTACATCGGTCACAACCTTTTGCCTATCTGAAAATGATTTGGGATTCGTCATGTCGGCTGTATGACATTACAAGTATTGATTTGGAAGCTTTTTTTGACTTTGGCCAGCGCATTGGGGTAGCATCTCCACCGTTTAACGGTTGCCAAATCTAGTTTGAGTTTCGAATTCGCGTGGTGCGGGTTTGTTTGGGGTGTTGCATGTCTGAAGATTCCAATGCGGATAATCGCTATGAGCTGTTTTATGAGCGTTTCCCGATGGGCATTTTGCTCGCAGAGGTGGGGCGAGATCGTTATCGCCATCCCGAGACGTTTACACCAGTTAGTGTGAACATGGCATATGCACGCTTGCTTGGCTTGGCGCGCGTAACCATCTTGGAGAGTGATTTCTTTGATATCCTTCCTGGGGGCCGAACCGATTGGAGTTCGGTGTTGGATGAGGTCGCCGAAAAGGGACGTTCGACTCGTGGAATTTCCTATTGGGATGGGTCCGACATACATGTACAGGTCACCCTCTTTCTGCCCCGACGCGATCTGCTAGCCGTGGTTATCGAAGATGCGGCAATGCGACTATCGACGACAAAGTCAGTGTCGGCGCATGAAAGCCAATTAGATGCGGTCATGCGTACGACTGCAGAGTTGGTGTGTCGCTTCCGCCCTGATGGGGCCCTGACCTATGCGAACCGGGCCTACTGTGAGTTCTTTAAGAAGGTGCGTGAGGAATTAGTTGTTCACTGTTTTCTCGATGAGGTTACCGACGAAGAGGAACCCACCGTGCGCAGTAGATTGAGCATGCTCAACCGTGACAATCCCAGTGTTACTTACCAGCATCGGTTCAACGGCGAAGGGGGCGATCGCTGGGTCGAGTGGACGGACATTGCTCTCTTTGATGATGAAGGGGAGATCACGGAGTATCAATCCTTTGGACGCGATGTTACGAATGCGTGCAGGGATGCGTTTGAGACGGCTCGAGTTGCTGGGTTTATGGAGGATTTGCTTCGTCATCGCACGCAGCAGTGTAGTGTGGCAGAAAGCCAAGCTAGCGAGAAGCATATGACCTCTGAGGTCCTCTCGAGCGAAGTAGAAACGCTTCGGGCTGAGATTAAAAAATTGCGCGAGCGCACGATTGTTGGTGAACTAAAAGTTTGTAGTTCATGCAACAGGGTCAATGATGATGAAGGGCATTGGATGGTCGTTCCTTTGTATCTTGAAAGCCACACTGCGGCTCGTGTTGATTCTGAGATATGTCCTTACTGTCTCCGCAAAGCGGAACGTGAACTTGAGCGCAAGGGGCGGAGCCGTTGATTGAACTAAAGGAAGGAGAGGCTTTGTGACAGAGCTCTCGCAGCAGATTGAGTTGATTCGTGAAGAATGGGGAAAGCGACTGCTGATATTGGGGCACCACTATCAGCGTGCTTCCGTTGTTGTGCATGCTGATGAGACGGGCGATTCGCTCGAACTTGCCCGGAAATCGGCAGCGCGTCCGGATGCGGAGCGGATTGTGTTCTGTGGTGTGCATTTTATGGCGGAGTCTGCCGATATGCTCTCGGGTCCCGAGCAAACGGTTTATATGCCGAGAACGGCGGCTGGCTGTCCCATGGCGGATATGGCTACTGCGGAGGCGATGGACGTTGCGTGGCAGGATCTTTCGGCGCATGGGGCCGACTGGCTTCCTGTTGTGTATGTGAATAGTACGGCTTCTATCAAGGCGCTATGCGGACGTTACGGTGGCAGTTGTTGTACATCCAGCAATGCAGGGAAGGTGTTTCGGTGGGCGCTGGAGCAGGGAAAGCGCATCTTATTCCTTCCGGATGAGCACCTGGGCACCAATACAGCTCATGATCTTGGTATCCCTGATGCTGATGTCGCTGTATATGATCCCCTTCAATTGCGGGGAGGACTGAGCGAGGCAGAGATGGCATCTGCAAAGGTTGTGGTGTGGAAGGGGTTTTGTCTTGTACACAAAGCGTTCACCGTGGAGCAGGTGGCTCGCGTGCGAGAAAAGCTTCCTGAAGCAAAGATTATTGTTCACCCTGAATCGCCAAAAGAGGTCGTGCGGCTTTGTGATGCACACGGTTCGACGGCAGAGATTATTGACTATGTTAACGCGGCTGCTGCTGGTGAGACCGTCGTGATTGGCACCGAACTTAATCTCGTTCAACGGCTCGCAGAACGGCACCGGGGGCGGTTGAATATCAAAGCTCTGAAGCCCTCGGTTTGTGCTAATATGGCTAAGACCGATGAGCAAAGGTTGTTTGAACTGCTTAGAGACTGGCCCTTGTCGACCGTTATTCACGTTGATGCAACCGTTGCGGCAGAGGCGCGTCTTTCCTTGGAGCGCATGCTGGCGCTATAAGCAGCCTGTCGGACTTTAAACAACATACGCAAGTCGCAATAGATCGCGTCCACTTCGCGGAGAGAAGATATGATCCTTGAACCTAGAAAAAGCAGTTCAACTACGAAACACGCGAAAGTCACGAAAGAAAAGCCTTTGTATCAACACCTTACAGCCATCTTGATCCGCAGATAGCATTCACCCAATTGGTACTGGACTCACCAGTAATGACACGCCTCCAATTGCCTATGTCTATTTATACTTTCGTGATTTTCGCGTGTTTGCCACTTCGCTGCTTGACGAATACGTAAAGCCAATGGTGAATACACTGCGCGTAGTTACTCACCTGCCGAATAGCTTGAAAGCAAGGGCACCTTGGTCCTTTGTCGGGAGCTTTGTCGAAAAAAGGGTGCAAGTGAGAGAAGAATCGACAAAGCTCGCGACAAAGACTAGGAAATTTGAAGATTCTGGTGCCTCAGACTTTTTCGGATGGGCTCAAGCTAGGGAGGTTGAATGCCGTCGTTTCAGTTAAAATCTGATTTTGAGCCCATGGGGGATCAACCCGCTGCGATTGCGGGCCTATGTGAGGGTCTTCAAGCGGGAACCCCATATCAGATTCTTGAGGGGGTTACGGGGTCCGGAAAAACGTTTACGATGGCGAACGTGATCCAGAAGATAGGCAAGCCGACGCTGGTGATTTCCCACAATAAGACACTGGCGGCCCAGCTCTTTGGTGAGCTGAAAGCATTTTTTCCGGATAATGCGGTTGAGTACTTCGTCAGCTATTATGATTACTATCAACCCGAGGCCTACATTCCTCAGACGGATACGTTCATTGAGAAGGATGCGTCAATCAATGAGGAAATTGAGCGCCTGCGCCTCTCGGCCACAAATTCACTGTTGAGTCGTGATGATGTAATTATCGTGGCTTCTGTCTCTTGCATCTATGGGTTGGGGTCGCCTGAAGACTATGTGGATATGCTGGTGGGGCTCACCGTTGGGCAGAGCATTGATCGTGACACCGTGCTGCGAGGGTTGGTGGACATTCAGTACCGCCGCAACGACTACGAACCGGAGCCTGGAACCTTTCGGGTGCGCGGTGACGCTGTTGATATCTTCCCATCCTATGCGACCACGGGAATCCGCGTTGAGTTTTTTGGGGATGATGTTGAGAGCATTCAGGAGATTGACTCGGTAACCGGCAAAACGTTGCATGTGTTGGAGCATGTTGCCGTTTCGCCAGCCAAGCACTTTGTGATGCCGCACAGCAAGATTGAGAACGCGATTGCTGGTATTCGGAAGGAGATGGAAGACCGGGTGCAGTGGTTTGAAACGCATGGAAAGCTCATCGAAGCCCAACGGGTTCGGCAGCGCACGCTCTATGATATCGAGATGATGAAGGAGCTTGGCTATTGTTCGGGAATCGAAAACTACTCCCGCCACCTCAGCGGGCGGGGGGAGGGCTCTCCGCCCGCTACGCTGATTCACTATTTCCCCGATACTTTTCTCACGATTATTGATGAGTCCCATGCCACCATTCCGCAACTGAAAGCGATGTACAACGGGGATCAGTCCCGAAAACAGACGCTAGTGGATCACGGTTTCCGGTTGCCGTCGGCTAAGGATAATCGGCCGCTAAGCTTTGATGAATTTTTTAAAGCAGTTGGGCAAGTGATCTTTGCGACAGCCACACCGGGATCTTACGAACGTCAGGTTTCTCCATCCCCCATTTACCAGCTTATACGGCCAACGGGCTTAGTCGATCCTCCCGTTGAGGTGCGTCCGCTGGGCAATCAGATTGACGATTTGATGGAGGAGATTCGGGCCCATTCAGAGCGCAATGAGCGGGTGTTGGTGACCACGTTGACGAAACGGACGGCCGAAGATCTTTCGGCATATCTCCGTGAATCCGGGCTGAAGGTTGAGTATCTGCATTCTGACATTGATGCGATAGAACGTGTTGAGGTGTTGAAGCGTTTGCGGTTGGGTGATTTCGATTGTTTGGTGGGGATTAACCTGCTTCGGGAAGGACTTGATCTTCCTGAAGTCGCTTTGGTGGGGATTTTGGATGCGGACAAGGAAGGTTTTTTGCGTTCCGAGACCGCTCTTGTGCAGACGGCGGGACGGACGTCACGGCATGTGGATGGTAAGGTGATCTTGTATGCCGACAAGATTACAGATTCCATGCGGCGGATGATGGATCTGACCGAGGCGCGGCGAACCCGCCAAGTGGCGTACAATACGGAGCATGATATCACTCCGAGGAGCGTGGTAAGGGCGATTGACGATGGGTTGCGTACGATTTATGACGATACCGAGGTTGAGCGCGCTGTGGTGCGCGAAGCGGGCGAAGATTATGACGTCCACCTAGCGGTTCAGGATGTCGAGCGCGAAATGCTCGAAGCGGCCAAGGCGCTTGAGTTTGAGCGCGCGGCAATCCTGCGGGATGAGCTTCGCGAACTTCAACGTGAACTCAAAGGTTGATGGAAATGTTTGAGCAATTTGGTTAACTGGGGTATCCACTTGACTGGCGTTCATAGGAGATACGGCATGTGTCGATTGTTGTCATCCCGAGCTTGTCGAGGGATCTCTATTGCAGGGGATGAGGCGGGGGCATGAAGTCGTACTTCGTCTACATGGTGACGAATAAGGGGCGCACGACGCTGTACATAGGGGCGTATTGGGGCTAAGAGACGTTCCTGCCAGTCGATGGCAAGACTAGGGTGGTTGGTATGCCGGAGGTCCCTCGGCCAGCTCGGGATGACAGAAACGAACGACCCAACGTGTAGGGGGGAGCGCCGCCGATGTGGATACCCCCATTTTAGCTAAACAGGTGAGTTTCCTAGTCGTGGAGTGCCACGCCATTGATTAGGCTTAAGTGCTGGAGGTTGCATTATGGCAGAGAAACGCGGGCTGTGGGGTAGCAAGATGGGGTTTCTTCTGGCGGCCGTGGGATCCGCTGTGGGGTTGGGTAACATTTGGCGTTTTGGGTATATGGCCTATGAGAATGGCGGCGGCGCCTTTCTGGTTCCTTATGCCGTCGCGTTGCTCACAGCGGGCATCCCGCTCATGATTCTGGAGTATTCGCTTGGGCACCGAGAGAAAGCATCGCCACCGCTGGCCTTTGTCCGTATTCGCCGCTTGGCTGAACCCCTTGGTTGGTGGATGCCTGTTGTTGCCTTCTTCGGAATCAATTTGTTTTATGCGGTTATTATTGGATGGTGCATCAACTACTTCATTTTGGCTCTCAATTTGGGCTGGGGGAGTGATACCGGTACGTTCTTCTTCAAAGAGTTTCTTAAGATCTCTGACTCCCCATTTCATTTTGGAGGTATCCGCTGGCCAATTTTTGGCGCAACGGTTTTGGCGTGGGCGATGTGTTGGGCAATCTGTTTTCGCGAGGTGAGGCACGGGATTGAAAAGGCTAGCTTAATCTTTATGCCTCTCCTTGTGGTTTTGACGCTTGTTTTGGTGGGGTGGTCGCTTCAACTGGACGGTGCCGTTCAAGCCATAAAAGATAATTACCTTCATTGTGAATGGTCCAAGATCAATCCCCTGACCGCCGCTGGGCTCAAGGTCTGGGTGGCCGCCTACGGGCAGATTTTCTTTACGCTATCTTTGGGCTTCGGGATTATGATTACTTATGCCAGCTATCTTCCCAAGAAGACCGATATTGTGGGCAATGCATTGACCACATGCGTACTCAACTGTCTGTATTCGTTCATTACGGGATTTGCCGTGTTTGGCACCATTGGTTTCATGGCAAAATCGAAGGGCGTACCTTTCAGTGAAGCAATAACCGGCGGTCCGGGGCTTGCTTTTGTTGTGTATCCCGAGGCGATCAATCAGCTCCCGGCGGGCAATCGCATTTTTGGGGCTCTGTTCTTCCTCGTTCTCATAGTGGCAGGCATCTCCTCTATGATTTCGCTTACGGAGGCCTTTTCCTGTTCGATATGCGATAAATTCAAAATAACGCGTGCAAAGGCCACGTCGCTGATGTGTGGGATCGGTGTTTTGGGTAGCATCATTTTCACCACAAATGCGGGGCTTTACATTCTCGATATTGTGGATCACTTCATCAACAACTACGCCTTGGTCATTGGTGGTATTCTTGAGTGCATTTTGGTGGGGTGGTTTTTCAAGTCGTCGCGTTTGCGTGCGCATGTTAACGCGAGTGGGGGGCGCCGTCTCTGGCCGCTTTGGGATGTTGCCGTGTGTGTCGTGACGCCGACCATGCTGATCCTTATTCTGGTAAGCGCAATCTTTCAGGAGTTTCAGGGGTGTTATGAGGGATACTCAATCAAGGTCCTGCTTTGTTTTGGTGGAGGCATCCTGTTCGTAAGTCAACTGATAGCCCTTGTGCTGAGTCGCTTCTCCTGGCCTTCAGAAAAACGTAAGCATGACCATGCCCCTGAAGAAGAAACGCTTCTGACGTAGTATGGCCAGTTGCTTAGTGAGATCAATGGCCCGTCAATGGAAAAGCTGACACGCCAGGCGTGCCCGAGCGTCTTCATCGCCGTTTCTGAAGGCACCCGCGTTAATTGTTTGCCCCGCCTCCAACTTTTCTATCAGAAGAAGAAACGGACAATGGAGGACTCGCTGACGCATTGTGCCGGAGTACATCCAGTGCATTGGGAACGAAAGAATATCTCTTCGACAGGCGACACCATTCACTTATCAGGTACGCGTTCTTAAGGTCAGCTAGGACCGAGTAAGCCGTTGGGTGAAGCTGCACTCCTCTGCCGTACAGTTGCTAATTGAGCCCACCAAGAGAGCAACGATGACACCCCTAAAATCACTGGACAGTCCGATGTTATGGGGGCTAGTATCAACTTTAGTGTAACGTCGTGTGAAGGTTTACGTCCCAATTTAGCAGGATGAACCGCATAGGGGTCGGTTTTGTGCGGGTGATCCTCCCAATTTGGCAGGATGAACCGCATGAAAAGTCAAAAATGGGCTCAAAAGTGAAGGTTTACGTCAATAATGGGCAGATCACCCGCATAGCAGATCCGCTCAATAACAAGTTCGAAGGAAGAGATCAATGGAAGAAGAAATCGAAGTCACCAAACTTGATGCGGCACGACGGCAACTTGAAACAGCCGTCCGTCTCTATTTTGCAGATGCAGACGCGGTCTCGACACATACTCTTAGCTGTGCCGCGCATGAAATCTTGGAGACTCTCCACATTAAACAGGGTGGCGTCCCGACGACAATGCACAAACTCAACCCACGCCTGCGCGATGATGTAAGAAACGAGTTTCATACCCTCATCACTGAGGCTAGGAACTTTTTTAAGCATGCAAAGAGTGATCCAGATATAACTCTGCATTTCAACACACGATGGACGGACAGTTACCTACTCGACGCCTGCCAACTCTACCAACGTCTTACAGGCAAGAAGAACAGCATGTGCAATCTGTTCCTTAGATGGATGGGTATTCAACACCCACGACTCTATATTTTGAATGAGGAAGAAGAGCAAGCGTATGAAGCAATCAGGCGAGATCCGTTAGCACAAAACAAAGTATCCTACTTTGAAACCTATTATCCAGTTGAACAGGAGAGCAACAGGAGACTTCGAACAAGATGAATGCAGAACTATTTCTTGCCGCTGTCGCGCCAAGAACAGTCTGATTCACGACGTTCGGCATAAGGAATGAAGATGCAGAAGATAACCAGAATAGTGCTTATTGGCCTTGTGGTCGTTGCGGGCCTGGTCTGGTTTGGTAATCACATCATGCTGCGCACCAGCGCGCTCCCTCGAATCATCATGGGTGCTGGATGGGCTGTCGCATTCCCCCTTACTGTGTTAACCGACAAGCGCTTCTCAGCCCAGCACCGCGTCGGATGGATATTGGTGTCAGAACTCTCTGCGGTAGGCTATTTTGCACCCGAACTTCAACTGCCGGGTTATGTAAGGCACCTTACTTCCCTGATCTTCGTCTTTTGGCTTATCTACTACATGCGCAGCATAAAGGAACAGGCCGAACAAAGCACTGAAGGCGACGCTGTAAACACCGCGCCTTAGTGCAGAACGTTCTGCGAGAAAGACACACATGGACAACGAGACCGACGCAACAAGGCTGTTCTGGAATCGCGTGGCCGACGACTGGGATATTCAGGTCGGTGACGACGGGGATAGTAACCGCATCCTGAATTCGGATCCCGTCCTGTGGCGGTTCGCAGGCGACGTGGCCGGGTGCACCGTCCTCGACGCCGGATGTGGCACCGGCTATCTCTCGCGCAAACTCCACGAGCGCGGCGCACGCGTCATCGGTGTCGACTTCTCGGAGGACATGATCCGGATTGCCCGCTCCAAGCTGGCATCCATCGACTACCGCGTGGATTCCTGTTCGGAACTGAAGACGGTACAGGACGAATCGGTTAACTTAATCGTGGCAAACTACGTTCTGATGGATACCCCAAACCTGGTGGGGACGATGAGTGCCTTCTTCCGGGTTCTACGCCCCGGCGGAAGCGTTGTCGCCGTATTTTCGCACCCCTGTTTCCCGGCCAGCCGTGCCACGGTAGCCGGTGACGGTGACACCACCTATCAGTGGCCCTTCCCGTACTTTCAGCAGAAGAAGTGCGTCGACCCGCCGTGGGGGCACTTCACCTCAGAGTTTATCTGGTTCCACCGCCCCCTTTCGGATTACTGGAAGGCCTTTGTCGAGGCGGGATTCCAAGTTGTGGATTTCGAGGAACCCAAGATAACGCCGGAGAGATCTCATCTGGCCGAAACGCAGAGAAAACTCGATAACGGTAAGAACCAGCCTTTTTCAGTGGCATTCAAGCTACAAAAGTGAAGAGAGCAGAACACCCATTAAGTCCCCCATTGCAAACACAAAAAGCCCCCTGACAGAAAATAGTTAATTTCCCGTTAATCTGAACTCACAATAACAACTCTGACTTAATTTCCGTGCAACTGGTCGAGATGAAGTCATCTCGCCAAACACCCATACGGACTCGGTGGACGAACCCAGTAACTTGCGGCCCCAACTTGCGTTGGGAAGCCAAACACTGGCCGTGCACTGCTGCACAACTCAATGGCGGCAGCGGTCCAGAAACAATCGCGGTAAACCCTGAGACTACTCATTCAAAAGAAGTCGGTTAAGGCCCGTTTTTCACGTGGATAGACATAGGCAGGTGGAATCAGATTTGAGCGGAGCAGATGAGCGATCTGAAAACAATCCTGACGATCGTTCTTTGATTTGAAACTATGGATCGCGCGCATGTAGAGCGCGTGCCCCAGGATAAACTCAAACCCAGCGTCCATGCATGCATCGGCAAAACAATACCAATTGAACGTGCACTCACAGCAAACTGTCAGACTATGCTTATAGGGCTCAACAAGCTTCAGAAAATACTCGAAGTCGTTCCCTCGAACATTGCGGTGAACAAGAACCTTCCCATCCTTGTCCATCACACAGATGTACATCTGCCTTGAATGCAGGTCGACTCCACAGCTATACTCAGTCGTCGTTTGGTAATACGAAAACATGGCTCCTCCTCATTATCGGTTGCGGTTTTATGATGCGCCAACATCACTACAATTTGATCGTGAGCGAGGAGCCTCCTTTCAGTACCTCTCGCCCAGAGTTAGCCTAACACTTTTAGAATTCAGGAACAGGACTTAGCGGAGTATCAAAGCGTTGCACAAATATGATTCACAGCGAATACTCTGTGAATCAATTGTGAACGCGAACGTTGGGCGAGGAAAAGAATGAAGACATAGGTCATACTAGCGGCATTACTCATTGTGGGTAGCACAAACGGAGAGGTGGCCGAACGCTACACCATCCAAACGCACGGCATCTCGGTCACCCATTTCACAGGTGTAGAGCAGAAGGTTGTGACCGAAGACGCTCTTTTCAAGCTTGATTCCAACCTTGGGTCGGTGTGGCGGCTGAACGCTAACGCGTTCAGTCGTATTCCCGTCCGCGATCTTGTATCCCAGAAAGCCTTTGCGGAGTCGCAGAAAAGGCTGCTCCTCAAGCGTCTCGATGCGATAACAATTCCTGTGATTGACTTTCAGCAGGAAAGCTTCAGCAACGCTGTAGCGTTCCTGCAAGAGCAGATCAAACAGCTTGACCCAACAATCGCAGCTGGGTCTGAAACTTTTCTGCGGCTCAGGTATACCGACAGCGAAGACTCAACACTCGTCACATTCACCGCGCGGGACATTACTGCACAGGAAACCCTCAACATCCTTGTGGATATCGCGGGCATGCAGTACCGACTTGAATATGACCATATTATCATCACCCCAAGGTTCGCCGGTGGAGGCCAGGTCATCGTCCGTATCTACGAAGTGAGCCCTTCGCTACGCGAACGCCTCCACGGCACGACAATCAGCAACATTCTGTCCGAAATTGGTTTCAACTTGAAGCCATGGACTAAGCTGCAATATTCTCCCGAGCTCGACATAATCGCCGCCGGAACAACCTACCAGGGACACCGGCAATTTCAGGAGTTACTCTACTCGACAGACCTAGCCCGGCAGTGGCCGGGCAGGTTCAGGCTCGTGCCCCTATCACAGGAAGGAAAGCCAACACTATTCCTTTTGGATGACAAGACTGGAGAGACATGGCTCTATCGAGCCACTATACTGCCAGATGGCAGCAGGACAGACTCTTTCGATGTTCTGCAAACGCACTCGTATCCGGAACAAAGATAGGACGCCCAACATATTTCTCACAGCTCACGCTGTGAGAAAATGCTCACTTAAACGTTAGCCGAGTGAAGAATCCCCTTGCACCTGTGCGTACAATAGATGTACAGTGATCCTATGAGATACGAATGGAATTCCGGAAAAAATGAGGCCCTCAAGAGGGAGCGAGGCATCTCCTTCGAACAAATTGTCTTTCATCTATCCCAAGGGGATGTGTGGAAGACCGCTGATCATCCCAACCAGGGACAGTACCCCGGGCAGAAACTGTATTTCGTGAATGTGGAGGGCTACATTCATGTCGTCCCACACGTTGTGGAGGATGACTACGTATTCTTGAAGACGATCATCCCCAGCCGGAAGGCAACTCGGGACTTTAAGAAAGAAGGTGAATAGCATGAAACTTGATAAAGAAGAACGAGAAATCCTTGACGCATACGACGAGGGGACCCTGAAGCTATCGTCTCCCTCCAAGAAAGAGCGAGGCAAGATCCAGGCTATGGCGGAGCAGACCTTCCGCAAAGATCGCAGAGTCACTATTCGTCTCTACGACCACGATCTCAAGGGCGTCCAAAAGAAGGCCATGGAAAAGGGCATGCCCTACCAGACCCTCATCTCATCAATGATTCATCAATACATCGAAGGTGATCTTGTTGAGAGGCAAGTCGGCTAACAAGAGCGTGGAGAGCTACAAAACGGGACGCGCGGACGCGTCCCATTTTGAGCCTCACGCATCACGTTACAGGGATGATATTGCCAGATCTCATAACCACCGCCTTGCGATTGCTGAATCTGCACACCTTTTTTGTCTACCTTAGTCAATGGTATCAGGGCTGGACGGCGATTCTGCCTTGCTCAATTGGTTAGTAAAGGAGCATTCCCGACTGTTGACCATCTGAGCGTGTCTACCGTTGCGAGTCCGTCCTGAGATATTCGGGGCGGGATTTTTGTGCCCACAACCTGAAAATCGGGAACTCAAAACCATGCCGAAACGGGTCACAAGGTTGCACATAGGTTGCAAACGCGATTATTGCAGATTTTGGAAACTCACGAAACCCCTATGGAATATGGAGCCAACGAACCGATTCGAACGGTCGACCTGCTCATTACGAGTGAGCTGCTCTACCAGCTGAGCTACGTTGGCGTTTGGGGCTTTGAAAAAGCGTCGTCACTGTAGCCCGACTGGCGGGAAAGTCAATCCCTTTGCGTGCGCGTTTGTTAGCGAAGGTTCTCGGATTGCAACTGGCTGAGGTAGTCGTTGGGGTTGACTGCTTCGGGCATGGCGTAGCCGGGGGCGTCGGTTGACATGACGGTTTCTAGCTTTGCGTGTTTTAGCCAGAATTGGGGCTGTTGTTCGGCAAGAGCAATGCTTTTGATGTGTTTGCTGATTCTCCAGAAGTTCGATAGGTAGCCGTTGAAGATTATGCCAGCAATGGGTGTGACCATTTTTGATTCCAGCCTTTGAAAATGGGCATCTTGCGCATCGAGGGCGGTTTTGTTGAATTCCTCGCGGAGTTGTAGAATTTCTTTGGCCAGTTCTTGAAAGTGGGCGCTCTCGGGATCCAAAGATTTGATGACTCGATCCAATAAAGCTTCCAAGGCTCGGAAGACCGATAGCCAGTCCTCAATGGCCGCAGGGCAAAAACGGGCAGAGGGAATGGTGCGTTGTCGCTTGGCAATGTCAGAAAGATTATCTATGTGGTCGCCCACGCGTTCGAGGTCGGACATGCAGCGATCTATGTGCTCGATCAGGATGGCCTGCCGCTTTGAAAGGTAGTGCTGGGTGAGCTTGGCAAGATAGTCACGCATCGCCGTTTTGATCTTGTTTACGCTTTCCTCGTTCATTTTTATCGCTCGCTCGCGTGTGGGGGAGTGTTGGATGAACTCTTCTGCAGCGAGGTGTAGACTGTCTGCGCAAATTATGCTGGTTCTCTGAAGTTCGCGGAGGCAAGCGAAAATGGCTTGTTCGGGGCGCTTGTACAGATCTGCATTCAGGTGGCTGGGAGCAGGTTGAGGTTTCCGTGAGGGAACAAGTTTTGTGACGAGTTTTCCGAATGTTGGGGCAATGGGCAGTAAGATCACCGTGCTGATTAGCATCTTCAAGGTATTTGCGTTTGCGGCTTGATGGATGAGATCTTGAGATGTGAAAGGAATATAGCGATAGAATAGGGGTGCGGCGGCAATGGCAATGGCTGTGCTTAGTATGTTGTAGAGTAGATGTGCAATGGCAATACGCCGGGCATCAATTGTGGTTCCTATGCTTCCGAGAAGTCCGGTTACGCATGTGCCGATGTTGGCTCCGATCACGATGGGGAATATGCCGGATAGGTCTGTGATGATTCCCGCAGAGATCATGGCAAAGCCCATGCCAATCACAGCGCCACTGCTTTGGACAACGCCTGTGATGAGTGCTGCCACCAGTGTGCCAAGCAAAAGTCCCGATGTAGTGTTTCCGTTGATAACGGCCAGGATGGGTTCAAAGACTTCGCGGTAGGGATGGATGGAGTTGCTCATTATGGACATGCCCAGAAAGAGCGTTCCGAAGCCCATGAGTGCCAGTCCAAGATTCTGTAGTTTATTTTTTTTGGCAACGAGATGCAGGATGAGGCCAAGGACAACTGGAATCATGCAATAGTCCGAGAGCTTAAATGAAATCAACTGCATGGAAAGTGTTGTTCCGATGTTGGCTCCCAGCATGGGGCCTATGGATTGGGCGAGTGGCATGAGCCCAGCATTGATAAACCCAATGAAAAGGACAACGGCTGCGCTACTTTGGACGAAGAATCCAATCAGGGTTCCCAGTCCGACTCCTGCAACTCGGTTGTGTGTTGATTTTTCCAGTAATGTGCGCATGCCATCGCCGACGGCATTGGCAAGGCCTTGACTCATGGTGCGCATTCCAAAAATAAAGAGGGCCAAGCCCCCCAAGAGCCACATGATTAGTTCAAAAATGGTGTCTGGAGCATTCATATTCACCTCATAATGTCCGGTCAGTATAGTGTGATGTCAGCATAAATCCAATAGTTGTGTTTTCACTCCCTTCGGTTTGATTAGGGTGATAGGATTTTCTGATGGGGGGAATGTTCAGTGCCAAAAACAAATCAAAAGCCAATACGTAAATCATGAAAAAGCCTATTGATATCTCACAGGATGCAGAAGAACGCGCTTTGCTCGTTCAGGTTATCACGCCTCGCCAATCCCGTACTGAAGCCGAGGACTCGATTCACGAGCTCGAGCGGTTGGCGGATACTGCAGGAGCCACGGTGGTGGGTGTGGTGACGCAGCGGCGTGATAAGCCGACTCCGAGTTTACTGGTGGGAGAGGGGAAGGTGGGCGAAATCCAGCAGGCGTGTGAGCAGGCGAATGCAAATGTTGTCATTGTGGACAATGAGCTTACTGCAGTGCAGGTGAACAATCTTGACCTTGCTTTGGGAGTCAGTGTGATTGATCGAACAGAGCTTATTCTTCAGATCTTTGCGCGTCGGGCGAGCTCTGCAGAGTCGCAGTCGCAAGTGGAGCTGGCTCAGTTGCAGTATCTTGTGAAACGGATTCCGGTGTCGCATAAGCAGCAGCGTTTTCAGGGGGGGATTGGCATGAAGGGCCCCGGCGAAAGTCCGCTTCAGCTTCGCAATGCCCCTATGCGTCGTCGCATTAGCGAACTTAAACGCAAGTTGGCAACGATTCAGAATCGCCGGCGGAGAACACGTGTACGCCGTCGGTGGCCTTTTGTGTCTCTGGTTGGATATACGAATTCCGGTAAGTCAACGTTGCTGAATACGTTTTCGGCGGCCGATGCCTATGTGGATGACCGTCTTTTTGCGACTCTGGATACAAAGACGCGCTTGTTGCACCTTGCCGAGGGGCGTGAGGTTCTGCTTTCAGATACGGTTGGGTTTATCAGGCATCTGCCACATGGGTTGGTGGCATCGTTTCAGTCGACTTTGGATGTGGCCTCCGAGGCTGATGTTTTGTTGATCGTTGCGGATGCCTCGCATCCATGCCTTGAGGGTCATCTGGCTGTGGTGAGAGATACCCTCGTAACGATTGGTGCTGATGGTGTCCCCGCGTTGCTGCTGCTGAATAAGTGGGATCGGATTGGCAATTCGGCTGAGCGTGATCGGCTACAGAAAGCGTATCCGGATGCTTGCGCGATATCGGCTCGTAAAGGAAGTGGTCTCGGGGAGTTAAAGGCGCTACTATTATCGAGATTGGAACAGGATGGGCGGTTTGTGAATCCCACATCTGCACCGGCTTGTGAACCTTGGATGGATGCATCATGCTGAGTTTAGTGACAACGCCAATTGGAAATCTGAATGACATGGCGCCGCGTGCGGTGTCGGCACTTCGTGCCGCTGATGTGATTGCGTGTGAAGACACGCGGCGCACACGTATCCTTTTGACGCACTTTGAAATTCCGCGGCCCAGAGAGTTGATTTCATATCGAGAGCAGATGGAACAGCGTAGTGCTGAGTATTTGTTGCGGAAGTTGGAGGCAGGTCTTCATGTGGCAGTGTGTTCGGATGGCGGGTCTCCGGGAATCAGTGATCCGGGATATCGCATCGCCCGCTTGGCGGCTGATCATGACATGGAAATGGAGGTGCTTCCTGGTCCTTCAGCGGTGCAAGTGGCTCTTTTGTTGTCTGGTCTGTCGACGGCAACGTATACCTTTAAAGGTTTTCCACCTCGCAAACGGGGTGCGATGCATCGGTTCTTTGAAGAGGAAAAAGGTGCGGCGCATACGCTCGTCATATTCGAATCGCCCTATCGCGTTGGAAAGTCGCTTGAGGGTGCACTGGCCGTCTTTGGGGATCGCGAGGCTGCGGTATGCATTGAGTTAACCAAGAAATTCGAGCGTGTTTCTCGTGGATACCTTGGTGATTTACTTGAAACCTTCCGTGATAAGAAGGTTAAGGGGGAGGTCACGATCGTGATTGCTGGGAACAACCCAAAGTTTGCCCGTATTGCTGAAACTGATCTCTCTGAAGAAACTGCAGCTCCTGAACACGGGGAGGCTGTGAATGGTTGATGGTATGCATTTGAACATGCTGTGGCTCGTGCGGATGAGTTCCGTTTTTGCAATTCTTCTTATGGTGTGGGTTTTTCGTATTCAGCCCGAACTCCCCGTGGGAAGTGATGGGGGACTTTTTAGTGTGCGGAAAGAAATTTCTCCTTCTGGTCTGGCCGACATGGTTTTCTTTTCTCCATTTGTAGAGGATGATGCCCAGCTACAAATCGGGGCTCAGAACAGAGATGGCGGGGTTGATCTTGATGATGTGCTGCCCGGTAGGCGTCAGCGGAGCATAGGGCTCTCAATGACGTCCCCAACAGCTCCGCTTAATATCCCGCGAGCTCCTGCTTCTGATAGCCGTCATACACGTGGGCTGTTTGATTCTGCCGATCTCGATCCCTATGCTGAAAAAGCCACCGATGCCTCAGGACCGAGCTGGGGATGGCTTGCGGATGAAGTCAATGCTGTTAAACGTGACGAGGCGCAGGATCGTTTCGGCATGAAAAGTGCAGAACGTGGCTATCGTTTGCTGGATGATGGGAATAATGCGCGTGATGGTCGTTTTCATTCCACACAGACCTCGGACGATGGATTCTACTTTCGGCGCGAAGATAGAAGATTCTAAGCTAGCAGCCTGTCGGTCTTAAAGAGACTACGCGTTTTTTAAGGATCTTCCCCGAGATTAGGACTGGAAATGCCGCTCGCGGAATTTTCCTGGCGGTATCTGATAATGGTTTTTGAATAGCTTGGAAAAGTGAAAGAGGTCGTCATAACCAAGACGATATGCGATCTGTTTGATTTCCAACTGGTTTTCACGCAGTAGCCGTCCTGCTTTCACCATGCGCTTTGTGTTGATGTAGCGATGGGGCGGCATGCCGGCCAGATTGCGGAAAATCAGGCGAAAATGCGAATAGGATATGCCCATCTTGCTGGAGGCGGCCTTCATGTTCCATCTCGCCTCCGGTTTCTGGTCGATTTCCTTTATAAATGCCGCCACTTTGGCATCTGTCACCGAAACCACGGGTTTCACGATGTGCTGTTCGTGGAGCTGGAGTAGAAGACCCTCAAACATATGCACGGCTCGCGGAAGGCCGTAGAGAGGATGCTCCAGCTTCTTCATCACCTCGTCCATCCCGCTGATGAAACGAGAGGCATCGACTAGATTGACAAACGGTCGCTGTCGATCAAAATCGAGCAACCCCTGATCCAGCCACGTATCAACCCGTTTGCCCCTGAAGGCTATGTAGCGGTGTTCCCAGTATTCCCCGCCGGAGGGGCCAAAGTGGAAGAGGGGCCCGGGGAAAGTAAACCAGGCGACAGGTGCAGGCAGGACGATCCGCTTAGCATCTCCCACTTGCAGATAGATTTTCCCTTTGCTGCAGCAGTCAAGCACGTAGTAGCCATCAAAATGCTTACTTATGGAAGCCTTGCATTGGGGAAAGTGGTTGAAGCCGTAAAACTCAATATTGTCAAACAGTTTCATAATGATTATAATATACAAAACAATCAGCATTCTATCAATACTATTGTAGAAAGAACTCGGTTACATTATTAAGCAGTTTTGACAATAGATAAGGATTCTACAACATGTATCTAACAGGTTTTGCAGATGAAGCGGCCGACGGGATCGATGGCCAGATCGAGGCGACGCTGGCGTTGGGATGGGACTGCATCGAGTCCCGCAATATTGGCGGGCAGAACATTCATGACATCAGCGATAAGGCGTTTGATACCGTCGCAACAAAGCTGATGGCCTCCGGGGTGAGAGTGAACTGTTTCGGTTCTGCCATCGCCAACTGGGCGACGAGTGTGGACATTCCTTTTGACCACACATTAGGCGAAGCCGAACGTGCGATCGCACGCATGCGGCAATTGGGAACCCAACTGATCCGCATCATGAGCTTCGCTGTGTTTCCCAAACGGGCTGTCGACGACCAAATGAAGGAGGAGCGTTTCCGGCGGCTCAATATCTTGTGCGGAATGTTTCTTGACGCCGGCATTCAGCCTGTCCATGAAAATTGCATTAACTATGGCGGTTTGAGCTGGCGGCATTCGCTGGACGTGTTGGAAGCCGTTCCGGGTCTCAAATTGATCTTCGACACGGGCAATGCCGGCCTTGACCTACCGCATTCGCCGCCGATGTCGAGCTGGGAGTTTTATTCGCATGTCAAAGAGCATATCGCCTATGTCCATATCAAGGATTTGAAGCGGGATGGTGAGAAGCCAAGCTACGCGTTCCCTGGCGAAGGCGATTCCGACGTTGTCGCCATCCTGACCGACTTGTTGAGCAACGGCTACGACGGCGGTATTTCCATTGAACCGCATATGCAGGTGGTGTTTCACGACGACAGTGTCCAGTCGAAGGATCAGGCCAGGTTGGAAAACTATATCGAGTACGGTCGACGGCTGGAAAACATTATTGCAACAATAAGGCAGACACCATGAACTCACGCGAACGCATGATTGCAAGCCTGGAGCACCGGATACCCGACCGCGTTCCCTATGACTTGGCCGGGTGTCATGTCACCGGCATACATAGGATTGCCTATCAGAATCTGCGGCGACAACTTGGTCTACCAGAAACCCATACGGTTCTGGCGGATACCATCCAGCAGATTGTTCTCCCTGATGATGATCTTCTTGAGCGTCTAAAGGTCGATACACGGGGCCTCTATCCGTTGACCAGTCACAATTGGAATGTCGTGGGGGAAGACAAGGGAGACTGCCAGGAGTATCGAGACGAGTGGGGATTTGTCCACCAGTTTGCCCCGGATTCCTATTGGTGGTCGTTGGTAAAATCTCCGATGGATGCTCCCATGGTGACCTTGGAAGCCATTGCGAAACATCCATGGCCGGCCGCTGGCCTACCGGAGAGAGTGGCGGGACTTCGGCAACAGGCATTGGCTTTCAGGCAAGCAGGGAAGATCGTTGTATTGAAAGGGTTCTGCGCGGGCCTTCTGGAAATGGGACAGCGGCTTCGCGGCATGGAGAATTTTCTCTGTGATGTTCTTTCTGATCCGGAAAGCGCCAAGGCCGTTCTGGATGCATTCACAAAACAGAAAATGGAATTCTGGGAGATGGCTCTCGAAGAACTTGGGGATGTCGTCGACATTGTGGTGGAAGCGGATGACTACGGTACGCAGGAAAGCCAACTGATCCCCCCCGAGACATTCCGGGAGTTGTTCAAACCCCGCTATCGGGAAATCATAACGTTGATCAAGAAGAAGCTGAAGGAGAAGAAGGGTGCCGGAGAAAGGGGCTGGGTCTTCTTTCATTCCTGCGGAAACGTTCGACCCATCCTGCCGGATTTCATTGAGATTGGTGTCGATATCCTCAATCCGGTCCATCTGAATGCGGCGGGCATGGATGCGGTTTCTCTGAAGAAGGATTTTGGCAAAGATATAACCTTTTGGGGCGGTGGGGTCGAGACTCAGCACATCCTGCCCCACGGCTCTCCAGAGGATGTCCGGGACGATGTGAAACGCAATTTGGAAGTGCTGATGCCGGATGGCGGATTCGTCTTTAACACGGTCCACAATATCCAGGCGGAAGTCCCTCCCCAAAATATCATGGCCATGTGGGAGACCCTCCAAGAATATGGACACTACTAACCTCGAAAGGCGAATAATGAAAATCAGAACAGCGATTCTAGGCTATGGGCGCAGCGGCAGCACGCTTCATGCAGATCCACTCGAAACGTTAAGTGAAGATTTTACTGTTAAAGCGGTCTGTGACATTGATCCAGATGCGTGCAAAAAGGCGGAAGAACGTTTTAACTGTTCCATCTACACCGACTATAAGGAGATGTTGCGGCAGGAGGAGCTTGACCTGGTTGTCATCGTCACACGCAGCAACCAGCATTGCGAAATGACCTGCGATTGTCTGCATGCCGGGGTTAATATACTGGTGACAAAGCCTTGGTGCGTGAATGTTGCGGAGGCGGAGCGGATGGTCGCGGCGGAAAAGGCCAGTGGGCGAAAACTGCTGCCCTGGTTGCCCGCTCGTTGGGGATGCGATCTCATGCAGTTGCAGGGGCTGGTTGCTTCCGGAATTATCGGGAAAGTCTTCATGATTCGGCGCCGGGAATTCAGTTTCGCTGTCCGCCACGATTGGCAGACGCTCAAGGTAAACGGGGGAGGTTACCTGCTGAATTGGGGGCCGCATATCATCGACCAGGCCATGCAATTGGCAGGAGAGAAGGTGGTTTCTGTTTATGGTCAGCTCAGGCAAATTATCAATCCGGGTGACGTGGAAGATGTTGTCCATGCTATTCTGACTACGGAGGGGGGGACGATTCTCTCTTGTGAGTATTCCATGGCGGCCAACACACTTCCCAATTGGGTTGTCCAGGGAGATGGCGGGACGATCTTTGTAAAGGAAACGGAGATTGAAATCCATAAAGCGACATTTCCTGACGTGAAAGATGCTGTCGACTACGGAAAGCAGCCTGAGATAGAAGTGATTCGGGAGGATGTCGAGGGCGACCACCGGATTACCATCGGCAACCGCTATGGTGATTCGATGGTGGTCTACCCGGAAATCGCCGCCGCCATCCGGGGCGAGGCCGACTTCCCCGTGACGACCGCCAGCGCCCTGGAGCTCACGAAAGTGTTTGACGCTGTCAGACAGTCCGATGAAACCAATCAAGTAGTCACCCTCTGACATCCAATAAAGGAATGACGATGAAATATGCGTTTATGAGTTTTTCGACTCCTGGCATGAGCCTTGATGAAACGATCCGGATAGCCGAACGTTTCGGCTATGACGGCATTGAACCCCGTCTGGATTCCGACCATGCCCACGGCATAGAAGTCGCAGCCTCTGGCAGCCAGCGGGAAACCATCAGACAACAGATGCTTAGCTGCCCGGTCGCGCTTGCCTGTCTGGCGACCTCGCTATCCTATTCGGACCCGGCGAAGCTGCCCGACATGCTCGGGCAAAGTCACGAGCGCATTGATCTGGCGGGAGACCTAGCCGTGCCCGCCATCCGGGTGTTCGGTGGAAAGATCGCTGAAGGCATTACACGTGAAGAGGCCATTGAGAATATGGTCCGGGCATTGTCATCCATTGCCGAACACGCGTCGGAAAGAGATGTGGATATTTGTCTGGAGACGCATGACGACTGGTGCGACCCCCGGCATGTCGCCGCAGTGATGCGGCAGGTCGGGCATGAATCCATCGCGGTGAATTGGGACATTATGCATCCCGTCCGCACCGGCATTATGGGGATAAAGGAGTCGTATGAGCTGCTTCGTCCCTGGATCAAGCATGTCCATGTTCACGACGGCATCGGAAAAGGCGTGACCTTCGTCCCCATCGGCACCGGGGATATCGACCACAAAACCGCCATCGAATGTTTGCAGACGGACAACACCTACGGGGGGTATATCAGTGGAGAGTGGATCGACTGGGGCGACAGCGAGGACTACCTTTCCCATGAACTGGAGACTCTTAAATCCTATGAATGACTACTCCAGCGTCACCTTTTTCTTGCCCGTTTCAACATGCCCGATGAGACGGGGGGCGGCCCGAAGGGTCTTCAGAATTTCAAGGGATGTCTTAACATCCTTCTGACGGACAAAGATAACGTATCCAATGCCCATGTTGAAAACGCGGTACATCTCATCCGGATCAATCGCTCCCGTAACTTCCATGAATGAGAACACGGTTGGAACCTTCCACGTGCTGCGGTCAATGATGGCTTCGCAGTCCTCTGGCAGGATGCGGGGAATGTTGTCATAGAGACCGCCGCCGGTGATATGGGCCATGCCTTGAATGGTAACTTTGTCCATCAGTGCCGTTACGGGTTTGAGATAGCTTCGGTGGATGCTGAGCAGAACATCTGCAACGGTCTTTCGGGTGCCGGGGAAGGTGTCGTTGATGCCGAGTCCGGCTTTCTCAAAGATCACTTTGCGGGCTAGCGAATAGCCATTGGTGTGCAGCCCTGTTGAGGGCAGGCCAATGATAGCGTCTCCCGATCGGATTGATGCTCCGGTGATGATTTTGTTTTTTGGGGCTGTGCCCACGATGGTTCCGACCAGATCGTATTCTCCTGCTGGATAGAGGCCGGGCATTTCAGCTGTTTCGCCGCCAAGCAGCGCGCAACCATTTTCGCGACATGCTTTGCAAAGGCCGCGTACGACATCTTTAAAGATGCGGCCCTCAAGTTTGGCGGTGCCGAGATAGTCGAGAAAGAACAGGGGAGAAGCGCCTTGGACTAAAATATCGTTGGTACAGTGGTTGATCAGATCCTGTCCCACGGTGTGGTGCCGGTTTGCCATATGGGCAACCTTCAGTTTGGTGCCGACTCCGTCTGCACTGGCAACCAGTGTGCTGTTTTTCCCAGGGGATTGAAAGAGCCCTCCAAAGCTTCCGATGGTGCTGAGTACGCCTTTGGTGTTCGTTGCTTTAACCATCTTCTTGATAGCGGAAAGACCGCCCATCATTTCATCAATGTCAACGCCCGCTGCTGCGTAGGACGACTGTTTTTTTGCCATGGCGAAAATCCTTGAGTTTTAAACTTTTGAGCAAATGAATGTGGCGACTATAGCCCCTTTGTGGAAGCTCTACGACACCAAAAACGGAGTTCTGGGTTAGGGGTTCTGAGTTCCGCGTTCTGGGTTCGGGGTTATGGGTTCGGGAAGCAAAATAATTAAGGGGAAAATGATTTTCTCGGGTTCGGGGGTCATGGGGCTCTGCTGGTTTGAACAAAGAGGAAGCAAAGGGAGCGAAGGAGAAAAGCTGAAATGGAAATACGCCATGCAATGGTGTACTACAACGCGCGACATAGTCACGCACTACAACAACACCCTAGGAGGAGGGCTTTTCGGGCGATATCTGTTTGACTCATCTTGACTCATCTGTCAGATGCGATAGACTCGGCATTCCCGTTTAAGCAGCGGGGGGCAGTGGTGGGCAATGTGTTCTTGAGCAAACCAAAGTAGTGGGGCGAAGCATGAAAATTCTGGTTATAGGTGGCGGTGGACGTGAGCACGCTCTGGCGTGGAAACTTTCGAATGACAGCTGTCGACCTGAGGTGTTCTGCGCCCCCGGCAATGCCGGTACATCAAGCTGTGCAACCAATCTTGATATTGGCGCTGAAGATTTGCTCGCCATCATGAGTTGGGCCATTGAGAATCGGCCAGATCTAACGGTTGTGGGCCCTGAGGTGCCACTTTGTGACGGGCTTGCAGATTTGTTGGAGGCTGAGGGGTTGCGCGTGTTTGGGCCCGGAAAAGCTGCCGCTCAGATGGAGGGCAGTAAGATCTTTGCCAAGGATGTTATGAATGCGGGTGGCGTGCCAAATGCCAAGTCTGCATCGTTCACGGATGTGGCTGAAGCCAAAGCGTATGTGTGTGCTGAGGGGGCTCCCATTGTCGTGAAAGCGGAGGGTCTGGCGGCAGGCAAGGGCGTAACGGTCTGTTCTACGATTGAGGAGGCTGAGGCTGCTATTGACGAGGTGTTGATTGGCAAAGCATTTGGTTCGGCTGGTGATCGCGTGCTGATTGAGGAGTGCCTCATTGGCGAGGAGGCATCCATTCTGGCGTTGATTGACGGTGAGCATATTGTGATGCTGGCCTCTTCGCAGGATCATAAGCGGGCTCTCGATGGAGATAAAGGGCCGAACACAGGAGGAATGGGGGCGTATTCCCCTGCACCGATCGTGACGGATGATATGTGGCCTGTTATTCGCGAGCAGGTCTTCGAGCGCACGCTGAATGAATTGAAAAGCCGGGGCATCACGTTCAAGGGTGTCCTTTATGCCGGGCTCATGATGACGGACACGGGTTTGAAGGTTCTTGAGTTCAATGTTCGTTTTGGTGATCCGGAAACCCAGGTCATTCTGCCGCGACTTGCTGGCGATTTATTGCCAGCTTTTGAGGCCTGTGTGGACGGGTCGCTTTCGGATGAATTGATTCAGTGGCGTGACGAACATTGCGTCACGGTTGTGATGGCATCTGGAGGTTATCCGGGCAGCTATAAAAAGGGCAAGGCCATTGCTGGTTTGGATGCAGCCGATGCCATAGAGGGCGTTACGGTGTTCCATGCTGGGACGGCAAGAGCTGGGGAATCTGTGGTGACGTCGGGAGGCCGCGTGTTGACGGTGACGGCGCGTGGGGGCGATCTTCGTTCGGCGGTTGATAAGGCATATGAGGCCGTAGCAAAGATCAGCTTCGAGGGGGCTCAGTACCGAACCGATATTGCGGCGAAAGCCCTTTAAACAAAAACAAAAACAAAAACCGGGAGTATATAAAATGGCAAAAGCGAAGGCAGAAGTTGGCATTGTGATGGGGAGTGACTCGGATTGGTCGATCGTCAAGTCGGCTACAGAGACTCTGGAATCATTCGGCGTTGGATATGAGGTCCGTGTGATTTCTGCGCATCGTACCCCGGAGCTGGCTGTGGAATATGCCGCATCTGCTGAGAAGCGCGGACTGAAGGTCATCATGTCTGCAGCTGGTGGTGCAGCGCATCTCGGTGGTGTGTTAGCTGCACATACGATTCTTCCGATAATTGGCATTCCGATTAAGGGTGGTGCGTTGAACGGTATTGATTCGCTTTTGGCGACGATCCAGATGCCGGCGGGCATCCCGGTGGCAACGGTTACGTTGGGTAGTGCCGGTCCTATCAATGCTGCACTCTTTGCCGTACAGATCCTGGCTGTTGGGCGTGCAGGGCTTCGCAAGAAGTTCGCCGCATATAAGGCGCAGCTCAAAGAGAATGTCAAAAAAAGCGATGCTCGTGTTCAGAAAGAACTTAACGGTATGTCGCTCAAATAGAGATTCCTCGACTTCGCTCGGAATGACAATCTCCCGACACTTGAATTCCGCAGAGAAATGTCATGCTGAGCTTGCCGAAGCATCTCGCCAAAGGCGCTTTTTGATTTGGGAAACACGACCTTAAGAAGTGAATTTTGAAATCTGAAATTGGAAAATTGGGATGATCAGAGCTGTATTTGTTTGTGCATTGCTGTGTGGTCTTTCTGTCGGGGCCTCTACTCTCGATGCGTTGTATGAGGCGCTGGATGCTCGCGGCATTCCCTTTGACCGTTCTGTGGTGGATGAGGCTGCAATGTCTGCTGCACTCTCTACTGTCGATGCGCGCGCCTTTGTTGTCAGCGCTGAGGATGGACGTGTTTTAGCAACAAATGTGGCGGTGCTTGTTGCCGAGCACTGGGAGCAGGGAATTGGCTACCTTGGTGTTCCAGAACTTTCCCCTGGTATTGCATCGAACCTTGTTCGGCAGGTTTCTGATTGGGAGCGTCAAGCAGGATTAGGCGTTATTCTGGATCTTCGTGGGACGGGTGGCGACAGTCTGGCTTCCGTTGATTATGTGGCTGGCCTTGTGGCGGATGCGGGGGAGCCGATATATGCGATCCAAGATCTTAAAACACGTGTGCTGGAACGGCATCTGGCATTCGATCTCGATACGGTGAGTTGCCGAGTTCCCTTGGTGGTGCTGGTTGATGCTGAAACGCATGATGCCGGAGAGGTTCTGGCGGCAGTGTTGAAGGGGCAAGGCGGGGTTATGCTGGTGGGGGCTCCCACGCAAGGGGATGCCATGGTGCGGTCCTCTGTTTTCATTGCGGATGGTTTGTCGATCGTGGTTGCCTATGGAAAGGTATGTCTTTCCAACGGGGATGATTATGACGGGACTGGGGTTCAGCTGGATATTCCTGTTGCGCTGGATGCCCCCCCGCCGGAGATCGACACGTCATCGTTAAACGGAGGCAACGGTCGCCCGTTGACGGAAAAGGCTTTGCAGGATCGCGAGTTGATGAAGCGGATTGAGAAAGATTTGGTGTTGCGCCGGGCTACCGATATTCTCTTGGGACTCAAGGCGCTTGGCGCGTTCAATGCAGCGCCTGACCCCGTGATTGAAGATGTGCTTCCAGAAGACAAGTAGGAGGCGATATTTGGGGTGAAGATGGGGGGGGGATCTTATTGTAGGACGGATATTTTGTCCGTCAGTAGTCCGGTTCCACGGACGGACAAGATGTCCATCCTACGTAGAGAGGCCCAAATATGACGAAAGTTAAGGTCAGTGATTGGGATCGGGTAGTATGAGTGCACAGGTTATAAAACTAACAGGAACGTCCGACGTGGCCGCGGTGGATGCGGCAGTGGCTGCGCTTGAGGCGGGTCAGTTGGTCGTGATTCCTACCGAGACGGTTTATGGTTTGGTTGCGAATCCGCGTGTTTCCGGCAGTGTGGAGCAAATTTATACAGCCAAACAGCGTGATCGCGGAAAACCGTTACAAATGCTGGTGTCGGGAATGGACGTTATTGAGGCTATGGGGTTTAGGCTTAGCGATGTTGAACGTCGTCTCGCTGAACGATTTTGGCCGGGGGGGCTTACGTTGATTGTCGAGTCTGAAGACCGTAGCGAAGGGTTTCGAATTCCGGACTCAGAGATTGCAATTGAAATTTCAGCTCGCGTGGGAGGCGCCCTTTGGGCTACAAGTGCCAATTCGAGTGGTGATCCGGCTGCGCTGACTGCTGCAGAAGCGGTGGCGTGTCTGGGTGATTCTGTTGCAGTCGTTCTTGATGGGGGCGCGGTGGCAGACGGTATCGCCAGCACAGTGGCCCGTGTTGATTCCCAAGGGTATGTCGAGGTGCTGCGCGAGGGGGCCATTTCTAGAAAGTTGATTATGTCTATAGGGAGTTCTCATGCCTAAAAAGCTTGTTGTGTTTATCTGCACCGGCAATATCTGCCGTAGCTCGATGGCAGAGTATCTGTTTCGTCGTCATCTGGAATCGCATCCAGGGTGGGCGACTTGCTCTGCGGGGGTCATGGCGGGCTATGGCGCTCCTGCAAGCCGTTATGCCATCAAGGCCGCGAAAGAGGTTGCCGTTGATATGCACGACCATCAAAGCCAGCCTATTACTCCGGATCTTGTGGGCGATGCGGCGCTGCTTGTTGTCATGACGGGTACCCATCGCGAGATTCTGCTTGAGCGCTATCCTGAGGCAGAGCCAAAGGTTGTGTTGCTAAAGTCCTTTGATCCCAATGCAGATGGTGTGGATGTGTTAGACCCCATTGGGTTGTCGCTGGATGTTTATCGACATGTACGGGATGAGATTGAAAGTGCGCTTTGGGGACTGGATGCGCACCTGGCTCAAATTGAAAATTAATGAAGATATATAACTAAGAGGAATGAACGATGAAAATTGGAATAGCTTCTGATCATGGTGGTTTCGACTTGAAAGCGGTTGTCTGCGGGATTCTTAAAAAGCGAGGTCTCGACTGTGAAGATTTTGGATGTCATGACAGAACGTCAGTCGACTACCCCGACTATGCGGCAGAGATTGCCAATCGAATCGCAGAAGGGACACTTGATTCAGGGATTCTGATTTGCACAACGGGCATCGGGATGACGATTGCGGCCAACCGATATCCAGCGGTACGCGCAGCCCTGTGCACGTCGGCACATCTTGCCACGATGGCACGCTCCCACAACAATGCGAATGTGCTAGTGCTAGGGGCGAATCTAAGTGACGCCAAGCAGGCCGAGGAGATGCTGGAAGCATGGTTTTCGGGATCATTCGAAGGGGGCGGGCGGCATGAGCGCCGTGTGGACAAGCTTTCAGGGGATGTTTCCCGTGCGGCAGAAACCGCTGCGATCTTTATTACAGATCCTGAGTTGCACGATGCCATTCAGCACGAAGAGAATCGTTTGCAGACCACATTGAATCTGATTGCCTCAGAGAATGGGGTTAGTCGTGCGGTGCGTCAGGCGCAGGGTTCTGTCATGACGAACAAGTATGCCGAAGGATATCCGGGCAAACGTTGGTACAACGGGTGTGACTATGTGGATCAGGCAGAGACGTTGGCCATTGATCGCGCAAAAGAACTGTTTAGCGCAGATCATGCAAATGTTCAGCCCCACTGTGGAAGCTCGGCAAATATGGGGGTCTACTTCTCCATGCTGGAGCCCGGCGATACGATCATGGCGATGAGCTTGTCGGATGGCGGTCATCTTACCCATGGCTCTCCGGTTAATTTTTCTGGAAAGATGTACAACATCGTCCCTTACGGAGTGTCGCGCGAAACGGAGACCATTGATTTTGATGCTTTAGCGGCATTGGCCAAGGAGCATAAGCCCAAACTACTTGTTGCGGGAGCTAGTGCATACTCGAGAACGTTGGAGTTTGAACGCTTCAGAGAGATTGCCGATAGCGTGGGTGCAAAGTTCATGGTGGATATGGCTCATATTGCCGGGTTGGTTGCGGGGGGGGTTCACCCCAGTCCGGTGCCGTATGCTGAATTCGTGACCACCACAACGCACAAGACCCTACGGGGACCGCGTAGCGGAATGATTCTTTGTCGTGAGGAATTTGCGGCGTCGATTGACAAGACTATCTTTCCCGGGATTCAAGGCGGGCCGTTGATGCATGTTATTGCAGCTAAGGCGGTTTGCTTTAAGGAAGCGCTACAGGACAGCTTCAAGGCGTATTCCGCAAATGTTGTAAGCAATGCCCGTGCGATGGCTGATGCCTTTACGGAGGCGGGTATTCGGTTGGTTTCCGGAGGGACTGATAATCACCTTATGCTGTTGGACATGGCGGCGATTGGCACAACAGGCAAGGCCGTTGCGATTGCTTTGGACAAGGCGGGTATTATTGTTAATAAGAACTCGATCCCGTTTGACACTAAGAGTCCGTTTGTTACCTCGGGTATCCGTATTGGTACTCCTGGCGTGACGTCGCGGGGGATGAACGTGGATGATATGCGTCAAATAGCCGCTTGGATTGTTGAGGTTATCCGCAATGTCGAAGATGACGCTCGCCTTGTCAAGATCCACGCTGCCGTTGCCGAACTGTGCAAGCAGTACCCGGTTGAGTAGATAAGCGAGTGTCACATATCAAGAGGCATATAGACGCGTCATCCTGTCATCCCTAGTTTGACGAGGGATCTCCTGCAATATACCGGGGAGCCCGTTGTTTCATCGTCGGTTTGCACGCGCTCCCCGAATACGGGGAAGCGCGTCCTACACTGTTTTTGGAAGCGCGTCTTACACGTATTGTGGATTGTTAAAGGGGTCTGTGTAGGACGGGCTTCCCCGGTATTCCGGGGAGCCCGTGTTGATGGCTGTAGCATTGTTAGATCGCTCTAGCATTTCCCAAAAGCGTCAGTGCACCATCCCGAACATGGCTTCCTTCAGATCCAGATAGTAGCAATAGTTCTCGTAGGTGACATCTGGCGGACAACGGTGGTCGCAGAAGGGAATGTATCCCCCGCGCTCAACGAGTGGAACAAGACTTTCCATATAGGTTTTGATCTGTTCCTTGCCAGCCACCATCTGGATCTTGTCGAAGCCGCCCATGATGCGGAGTTGCTTGCCGTATTTATCCAAAAGCTCGGCAGGGTGGGCACACCCCATTACCTCAAATGGGAAGAGGCAGTTGATGCCGCCCTCGAAAAAACCTTCCATAATAGGCCGTACATCGCCATCACAATCGGTGTACCAAATGTCGATGCCATGCGCTTTTAGTTTAGCGTTAATGCGTTTGTAGCGCGGCACGATAACATTGTTGAAGAAGTCCACTCCGACGATGGGGCCGTTTTTGAAGCAGATGTCTTCCCATCCCGAGGCATAGTCGAAGTCCATGTGTGGCAGAATCTGATCCAAGCTCTGCTCTACAAGCAGGCAACAGGTTTCCACCATCTCTTCTACCATTTCAGGATAGTCGTACATGGCGTAAGCTAGCCCCTCAAATGTTAGCATGTCTCGAATTTTACCAATCATCGAACCACATGAGATGCCAAGGGGGTAGTCTCTGTCGGTAGGGTGGTTTTTGCGAATCGCTGCAACATCAATGATGCGGCTTGGGGCGTCCAGAGCAAAACGCTCTTCTTTGGCGCGCTTCCAATCTTCAGGGGTGACGATGGAAGCCTTCGTGAAGTGTGGAATCGAGCTGTGCCCATCCTTAGATATTTCAGCTAGCAGGCCGTCGCCGTTTCGGATGATTTGTTTGTCTTCTGTTTCGCTGATTACTTTGTACTCGAAGGTCGGGCTCATCCAAACATTACTACCCACACAGGCGATACGATCAAAATTGAAGAACACGTTGGCTTCACCTTCGGTCTTTATACCGTTTTCAACAAAGGCATCCCAAACTTGATAGTTCTCCTCCCAGTAGCCGAATTCCATGTTGAAACAACGATCTACGGGCTTGTAGTGCATCTGATTGTTGAACCGCTCGCGGTCCGTCATTGTGCTGGCCCACGGGTTGCGACAGGGGGTTATGCTCATGTTTGTGTTCCAAGTTACATGTGTTTTAATAATGGACTGCTATGCCTTTGATGATGTAACTGTATCAGCGATATGTGGTGAAATCCATGGTTGAGAATGTTCAGTATATGTACAGGAGTAAGATTGTATGACGAGTCTCAGGACTCCCTGCGTCGAAGTGTCTCTGAAGGATGTGCGCCCCAGGGTTGCGATGGCGAACTATATTCAGGCAAAGGTTGGGAATGAGTGGGGCCCTCGAGTCATCGGCGATTGGGAGATCGTGTTTGTGGTTCGTGGAACGTTGACATACACCCCTGTCGGTGCTGCTGCAGTGCCCGTGGTCGGTGGAGATGTCCTCTGCATTCCGCCTCAAGAGGATCATGTGCTCAGGTGTTTAGAGGGTGAAGGCGCAATGGATGCCGCTATCAGTTGTATTCATCTTGAGTTTTTCGAGGGATGTTGGACGGCAGGAGACTACACGTTGGAAGTGTTGCCAGCGCGTGTGACCCGTACCGGAGTGGATCCCCATATTCACTATCTATTTAAGAGGTGCAGCGATGCCTTTGAAGGATACGACCCATACCGTAGTGAGCTGGTGAATACGATGGTATGTGAGATATGGTTGCGTCTTGCATCAATATGGAAGCTTGGGATACCCCGCCGTCCGTCGCCCCGCACGCAACGCATGCAAACGTTTTTGCGTGAGCGCACTGGGCAATCCGTGTCGCGTCACGACTTGGCAAAAGCGTTTGGCATGACGCCCGAACATGTCAACGCGATCTTCAAGCGCGAGGTGGGCGTTTCTCCGGGTGCCTTCATCAACCGTGAACGCGTGTTGAAGGCTTACGAACTATTGGTTTACGAGGGGCTTTCTGTTAAAGAGGCGGCCTTCCGTACCGGGTTCGGAGACCCATTTTATTTCTCAAAGGTCTTTAAAAAGATCATGGGTATGCCCCCGAGCACCTTGCTGCATTCTAACAAATCAAGGTAGTAGACATTCAGCCACGGCATCCGCCAACGGGCGGCCTTTCGGCGTTAGCGCCCAGTTGCGATCGGTTTGACTTACGAGTCCCTCATTCCTCATAGAGGATAGTTTCTCCATCCAGTATGGCAAGAGCCTGAGGGCTGTTGGGCCATGTTTTTGAGCAAAGGCGTGTGGGTCGATCCCCTCGAAAATCCGAAAGGTGAATATGAACCGCTCGGTGGCGTCTGTTTCAGGTGATAGCGTTTCGCTGATATGCGGGGGGGGGGCATTTTTTGCCACCGCTTCGCAGTATGCGGCAAGATCGGCATCATTTGTCCTGCGTTGGTTGCCAACCCGTGATGACGCGGCCGGGCCAAACCCGACATAGTCATCTCCCAACCAGACTGCCACGTTGTGGCGGCAACGGTTTCCTGCTTGAGCGTAGTTTGAGATCTCGTAGCGTGGATATCCAGACGTGGCTAATGTGGCTTCAGCTGTGCTGAGCGCAATTTGCTCATCTTCGTCAGTCGCGAGCAGGTTTTCCTGGCGCTGTACCTGTTGAAAGAGCTTGCTTCCGGGTTCAGCAGTGAGTGCGTAGACTGAGATGTGTGTGGGTGCGAGTTCTAGCGTTTTGTCGAGCGTGCGCTGCCAGCCAATTGGGTCAACGCCCGGGAGGCATGCGATCAGGTCGAGTCCAATGTTCTCAAATCCGGCAGACTGTAGGGTTTGGACTGTTTGTTGTGTTTGCAGAGCCGTATGCCGTCTTCCTATGGCGACCAGGATGCTGTCGTCCATGGATTGTGCCCCTAAGCTGATGCGATTTACTCCGTAAGTTTGGAGTATCGCAATCTTGTCTTCTGTGAACGTTCCGGGATTTCCCTCCAGAGTCCATTCTGAAAGCGCATCCAGATTCATGTGTTTGTGAATGAGTGTCAGAAGTTTATCGAGCTGTGGGGGAGGGAGAATGGAGGGGGTGCCCCCTCCCATATAGAGGGTTTTAGGCTGGATTGTGGTTGTTGCTGCTGTGACTTCAAGCTCGTATTCCAACGCACTAAGATAGCGGTCAATCCACGCTGACATATTCAGCTCGGAGTAAAAATTACAATAGACACATTTTCCGCTGCAAAAGGGAACGTGGATGTAGACATGTCGCACAGTCGTCATGTCGCAGAGTGTGACAGCTCTTGGTGGAAAGATCCAGTGTTGGGGCTATGGGGCGAGCGTTGACATCAGAAAGGCTTGGATTTGGTGGCGGAAGGTGTAACACCAGACCCCGAATGCGATCAGCGCAATGCTCTGCAAGAAGTTCATGCCACGATAAACATAGGAGAGACGTTGATCATGTCGCGCGTTACGTGCTCGCTCTTCTGTAAGATTTGCAAGCACAGTTGCATGTTGAAGTGGTCTTGTATGAGTCATTACGTATGCATCCTTCATTGTTTACTTGCAGGTGATCATCAAAGCTCTCTATGTGCCACATTGTATAGCACAATGCATGCCAATCTACTGCATTTGCACGCCTGTCATTGTTTGGTTTTCTTAATTTCTCAAGTGTGCGAACAATTGGCGGTTTCAAGGCGGGTGTCTGGCGTAAAGATTCCCAATTTCTCACGAAAAATTGAAGATTTTCAGTGCGCGGCTGAGTTTTGCGCGTTGTCGTGTGCCATTGCATGACGTATACCCGCCTGTCAGGCGGGCCGGGCTGATGCCCGGAAGACCAGATGCAATTTAGGGCTACAACACAATAGCATCGCGTTGGATCGGGGGTTCTGATAGCGTGAACGCCCTCAGCATTTGAAGTCTAGGAGTTTGTGTTATGCGCGTGGTTTTCATGGGGTCTGCGGATATTGCCTGTCCCTCTCTTGAGAGGCTTTTACGGGAGCCCACGGTTGATGTCGTCGGTGTGGTTACGCAGCCGGATCGTCCCAAAGGGCGGAAACTGAAGCTGTCGGCGTGCGCCGTTAAGGCTCATATGGAGCAGACGGGCATTCCGGTTGTTACCCCACGGAATATAAATGCGCCTGAAGCTTTGGATGTGCTGCGTGTTTTGGCTCCCGAACTTATTGTTGTGGTTGCCTACGGGCAGATTCTGAAGCCAGAGGTTCTTGCGATTCCTTCCCTTGGCTGCATCAACGTCCACACATCGCTATTACCGAAGTATCGGGGAGCCGCTCCCATTCAATGGGCCGTCGCGAATGGAGATTCGGAGACGGGGGTCACGATAATGTATATGGATGTAGGGATGGATACGGGGGATATTATTCTCCAACGAACAGTTCCAATCGGTTCCTGTGATACGGCTGGTGTGATCCATGACCGCCTTTCAGTTGTGGGGGCCGATCTCTTGTACGAAGCCGTTTGCGATTTAAAGGCTGGCCGAGCTGTGCGTCATCCTCAGGACGAGCGTTTGGCAACGTATGCCCCAAAGTTGACGAAACATGACGGTAGAATAGACTGGACGCAATCTGCCGATGCTATCTACAATCACGTAAGAGGTTTCAATCCATGGCCTTGCTGTTATTGTGTCGTGTCTGGAGAGGCTTCGACGACATTGCGTGTTTTGGCAGCACAGCGGGAGCCTGGTGATGGGGCTCCTGGTGCAGTGCTGGGAACTAAAGGTGATGGACCTCTTGTTGCCTGTGGGGTGGGATCAATTCGACTTCTGCAGGTTCAGCCACAGGGAAAACGTGTGATGGAGGGAAGCGCATATCTCTGTGGGCATGCCCTACAAGAGGGCGATGTTCTCGCATGATTAGGCGACTGTTAATTAAAAAGGGGTGGGGCATACAATGAGTCGGACAGTGCACGTTGATCTTGGTGAACGTGGGTACGATATTCACATTGCCCACGGCCTTGATGCGGTTCTTGAGTCATCCGGTAAAGGGGGGGCGCTACTTGTATCTGACAGTAATGTCGATCCGCTCTACGGGGATGCTTGCGCCGCAGCGCTTTCCAAGCGAGGTTTTCGCGTTGAACGGGCTATTGTCCCAGCAGGAGAGGCTTCAAAATCACTTGATTGTGTTGAAACCCTTTTCTGTCATGCACTCTCCGGGCGAATGGATCGTGCTTCTGTTGTGGTCGCTTTGGGCGGGGGTGTGGTGGGAGATCTGTCCGGTTTTGTGGCGGGAACCTACTTGCGAGGTGTCAAGTTTCTCCAAATTCCTACGACGCTTCTTGCCATGGTCGACAGTTCTGTTGGCGGGAAAACAGGTGTCAATCTGCCGCAAGGGAAGAACCTAGTGGGCGTTTTCTATCAGCCAATTGAAGTTGCGATAAATCTCGATACTTTGCATACCCTTCCAGATCGTGAGTATTTCTCCGGCCTGGCTGAGGTCGTGAAGTATGGTGTCATTTGGGATGCTGAGTTTTTCGACATGTTAGAATCTAGGGTGCAGTCTCTACGTGAGCGTGATCCTGAGGCCCTGGAGGCTGTTGTGGCGCGCTGTTGTGAGATAAAGGCTGAGGTCGTTGCAAGGGATGAGCGTGAATCCGGGGTTCGCGCCATTCTGAATTTTGGTCACACGTTGGGGCATGCCATCGAAAATGTAAGTGGCTATGGAGAGCTGCTGCATGGGGAAGCCGTTGCCATTGGAATGGCCTATGCGGCAGAGTTGTCTTGCCGATGTAAAGGATTCGACCGTGAATCCTGTGAGCGAGTCATTCGACTGCTTTCTGCGTGTGGGCTCCCGGTTAGCCGAAGGGGATTGGATGCGTCCGTAACGTGGGCGCGGCTGCGGGAGGCTATGTCTACAGACAAGAAGGCTCAGGATGCGCTTCCAACATTTGTTCTTGCAGAGACGCTTGGATCCGTTGTTTTCAAGTGTGACGTTTCGGAATTGGTTTTGAGAGAGAGTTTTGAGTCGATGCCATGAAAGATATGCAGATGGAGCTGTTTGGAAAGCGCTCATGCACCAAACACTCGTAAATGAGAGAGAAAGGGATTCTATGAAAATTGCTACTTTGTCCTTGGTTGTTGCTCTTCAGGCAAGTTTGTCTTTGGCCGCATCCTTCCCCACATCCATCAGTCGCGATGCTTTGAATGTTGGCCAGCCTTCGGAACGGTTGACGGTTGGTCTCTCCTATCAAGAGATTGAGCGTGGCGTGGATTTGGATGGAGGCGCTGAGGATCTTCTGCTGAAAGCAAACTCGGCAAGCCTTTACATTGGCTATGATATTCTCCCATGGCTCACCGTGTTTGGCACCGTTGGCGGCGTGGAGCTTGACGACGCAACGGAAGGTGTCGAGACCGATGCGGGGTTGAAGATATCTGCGGGGGTTAGTGCCTACCTGTGGCAAGTGAATATTCTGGAACCCATATTCATGGCAGGTCGGTTCTCTTTCAAGCCAACGGCAGAGGTAACGCAATACAACACGGATTCCAATGTGGGAGATGGCTCCTGGATTGATGCGGTAGTATCACTCCTTTTGGGATATGAACGATTTGACCAATTTCCTGCGAGCACGCAAGGCATTGACACGAGTTTGGCAGTCTATATAGGTCCTGCCCTGTCATACATGAGCGGCACAATCGATTCTTTGGAAGGGGATGCTGACTTTGATGCTTCTGAAGATCTGGGTATTGTGGGTGGCGCAGATATCTACTTGTCACCCCAAGTCTCGCTAGGTGTCGCATTCAGCGTCTTTGACGAGACCACAATTAGTGGGAGTCTGCGGTTCCACCTGTAAGTGCATGGTCTTGAGCATGGAGGCATGGGGGTCGTGTCCTGAATGTTCTGCAAATTCTAGGATGTGCATATCTCCGAGATGCCCGCCGCGCACAGCGCGGTCCGGCCAAGGGCCGGTGGGCTACACCTCGGAGATGTGTGCCTATTTGTCCGTGAATTAAGTTTCCTCCCTGTATAATCGGGCAGTGGTACGAAGCCGGAGGCCTTGCCTAGGTTAGACTTTGAGAGACGGACGAAGATGGGCGTTTAAGGGTAACCGAGCAAGTGTGTGGGTTAAGAGTGCGGTTAAGCGTAGGTTTAAGTGTGAGGGCTTCTGCTTATTATACGTCCTCGTACACTTCGTCGCTACCTCGTCAACGACAATAACACTTCCCGGGTGACGACAACTATACTTCCCGTCTCG